>JBAUYI010000217.1:0-1700 GCA_049584715.1 Xanthobacteraceae bacterium | reverse complement strand
GTAGCGAAGGCGGGCTGTGCTAGCCGCGCGAGCTGCGGCTCGGCAAGCCAACATAATAAACCGCCCATCCACGGGACAATCGCGGCGGCCCGGCGCGGCGGCCCGGCGCGGCGACCGGCTTCGGGTAGGTGATGACCCCACGATGGAGGACGAAAAGTGGCAAGCACCGCAAGCCTATTTTCGAGTGACAATTTGATGCGGCGAAAAATCCTGCTTGGGATCGTGGTCGCGGTTTCTCTATCGCTGCCCGCCGTTGCATTCGCCGCGTCCGTGCACCGAAAGCCCTTGGTCATCCACCCCTGGCATGGCTACGGCTTCCTGCCCGGCTATCATCAGCCGCCCAACAACAACGTTCCCGTTTATGGTCCGAAGGGAGCAATCGGCGACACCGAGTATGCTCCAAGATACTGGTATGACGGCGGGCTGTACTATTTCGGCCGTCCTGGATTTTCCCGTGGACGCTACAACGGCGGCAGCTTCGGTCCGTGCTGGACCCATACACCTATCGGACTGATCTGGAATTGCGGATGAGCGCGGCGCCCGCTGCGACGCCGTAGCGTAGCAAAGGCGGGGCGTGCTAGTTGCTCGCGAGCTAAAGCTTGGTGCGCCGACCTAATAAACCGCCCGCCCGCCCGAAATATCGAACACCGCGCCGGTCGAGAACGAGCAATCCTCCGACGCCAGCCACGCGATCATGGCCGCGAGCTCTTCGACATTGACGAAGCGGTTCATCGGAATTTTGGACAGCATGTAGTCGATATGCTGCTGCATCATCTGGCCGAACATTTCGGTCTTGGCCGCCGCCGGCGTGATGGCGTTCACCAGCACGCCCGTTGTCGCCAATTCCTTGGCCAGCGATTTCGTCAATCCGATCAGGCCGGCTTTCGATGCCGAATAATGCGAGGCGTTCGGATTGCCGTCCTTGCCGGCGATCGAGGCGATGTTGACGATGCGCCCGTAACCCGCAGCCGCCATGTGCGGCACCACCGCGCGGCAGACGAGGTATGGCGCGACGAGATTGACTTCGATGACGCGGCGCCAGACATCGGGCTTGAGTTCCCACAGCGGCGCGTTGCCGCCGGTGATGCCGGCATTGTTGACCAGAATATCGATCTTGCCGGCGTCGCGGATCAGCGCCTCGACAGCTTTGCCGATCTCCGCCTCGGCGGTGAGATCGAGGATCGCGGTGTAAACGCGCCCGCTTTTCGCCAGTGAGGCTGCGGCCTTGCCGAGCGCGGCCGCGTCGATGTCCCACAGCGCAACCGCGGCACCCGAGGCCAGCATCTTTTGCGCCGTTGCGAAGCCGATGCCACGTGCGCCACCGGTGATGATCGCGGTGCGGCCTTTGAGATCGATGGCGTTCATATGAGGTGACCGTCGCGACGTTGGCTGCTCTAGAATTTTACCCGGTCGGCGCCCTTGAGCCCGAGCATCTGCCGGGCTTCCGCGGGCGTCGCGATCTGGTGGCCGAGATCCTCGACGATGCGGCGGATTTTTGTCACCTGCTCGGCGTTGCTCGAAGCGAGCTTGCCGGGCCCGATATAGAGCGAGTCTTCCAGGCCGACGCGCACATTGCCACCCATCATGGCGGCGGCGGTGCAAAAGTTCATCTGATGGCGGCCGCCGGCCAGCACCGACCACAGATAGTCCTTGCCGAACAGCCGGTCTGCCGTGCGCTTCATGAAGAACAGATTGTCGAG
>JBAUYI010000216.1:0-3566 GCA_049584715.1 Xanthobacteraceae bacterium | reverse complement strand
GGGGGAGGGAGCGCGCCGTGCGCGTCCGCGGCGCCTGTGCCTTGCCCTCTTGCGTTTGGCCGCAGCCCGAGCAAATGACAGATCGCGTAAACGAGGTCGGCGCGGTTCATGGTGTAGAAGTGAAAGTCGGTGACGCCGTGATCCACCAGGTCGAGCACCTGTTCGGCGGCGACCACGGCGGCGATAAACTTGCGGGTCGAGGCATCGTCGTCGAGGCCGTCGAAGCGGTCGGCGAGCCAAGCCGGCACGGAAGCACCGCAGCGTGCGGCGAATGTTTTCGTGGTCTTGAAATTCTGCACCGGCAGGATTCCCGGCACGATCGGGATATCGATGCCAGCCGCGCGCACCCTGTCGAGATAGCGGAAGTAAAGATCGTTCTCGAAGAAAAACTGGGTGATCGCGCGCGTGGCGCCGGCATCGACCTTGGCTTTCAACATGTCGATATCGGCGGCGACCGAGGGACTGTCCGGATGCTTTTCCGGATAGGCCGAGACCGACACTTCGATGTCGGCCTGATTCTTGATGCCAACAAGCCGCTTGATGCCGGCGACCAGGTCGGCGGCGTTGCGGTAGCCGCCGGGATGCGGCGCGTATTTCTCGCCGGCGCCGGTTAGCGGATCGCCGCGCAGCGCCACGATGTGGCGCACGCCGGCCTGGGCATAAGCGCCGATCACGGTGTCGATCTCGGCGCGGGTCGCCGCGACGCAGGTCAGGTGCGCTGCCGGCGTCAGCTTGGTCTCGGCGAGGATGCGTTTCACCGTCGCGTGGGTGCGCTCGCGCGTCGAGCCGCCGGCGCCATAGGTGACGGAAACGAAATTCGGCTCGAGCGGTGCCAATCGGTTGATCGCCTCCCACAGCGATTGTTCCATTTCCGCCGTTTTCGGCGGAAAGAATTCGAATGAAACGCGGATGCCACTCGGCTTGCCGGCGTTGATGAAGCGGCTTTTACGAGACGCGTCCATCACGCGACCTCGCGCGTCTTCGGCGCGGCGAGCACGATGCGCGGGTCGCGGGCGAGCCAGAGCGAGACCGCGATCTTGCCGTGCGGACCCGGGGGAAGGGTTTGCTGGCGGACGATGTCGAGGCCGGCGGCTTCGAGCCATTGCGTCACCGCCTCCGGCGCAAAGCCGAGCCGGCGATGGGCGTGCTCCTCGCGCAAGAATTCAAGATCATGCGGTGCGAAATCGATCACGAGCAGCCGTCCGCCCGGCCGCAGCACGCGCACCGCTTCGCGGATGGCGCGCGCGCTGTCGTCGAGGAAGTGCAGCACCTGGTGAATAATGACGACGTCGAATGAATCCCGCGGCAGCGCCAGATCGTAGATGTCGCCTTGCCGCACGCTGCAATTCTTCAAGCCGGTGCGATCGAGCCGGGCGCGGGCCAGCGCCAGCATGTCGAGCGAGAGATCGAGGCCGAGGCCGCGCTCGATGTCGCTTGCAAACAGCTCCAGCATGCGGCCGGTACCGGTGCCGAGATCGAGCAGCGACCGGATCGGCTTGTCGGCGAGCGCGCCGCGGATCGCTTCTTCCACGGCGGTATCGGCGACGTGAAGTTTTCGGATGCGATCCCACTCGGCGGCGTGGCGGCGGAAATAATTCTGCGCCGCGGTGGCGCGCGTGGTGCGCACCGCGGTAAGCCGCTCGCGGTCGCGGGCGATGACCGGATCGTCGGCATCGAGCCGCGTGATCATGGCGCGGGCGATGTCAGCTGCGCTGCCGCGCTCGCGCAAACGGAAGAACGCCCACGAGCCCTCGCGGAAGCGCTCGACCAGGCCGGCCTCGGCGAGGAGGCGCAGATGGCGCGAGAGCCGGGGTTGGGATTGGCGCAAAATCTCGGTGAGGTCGGAGACCGTCAGCTCGGCCTCGGCGATCAACGCCAAAATGCGCAAGCGCGTGGCTTCCCCTGCTGCCTTGAGCATGGTGGTCAGGGCCGGAAAGGCGAGGGGTTCGGTGTCCATGCTAGGGCCGTTCCGATTAGATATAAAGATATCTTTATGCGATTAAGCGCCCACTGGCAAGGGGGATTATAACCTTGACAAAGCAGTTTCTATAGATAGTATGGGCAGCACGAAAGGACGATGCCCATGACCGCGAACCTTCAAAACCCCATCTTTACCGACGAACCCAAGGCCAGGGAGTGGCTGGAGGCACGGGTTTGGCCGAACGGCCCTGTATGCCCGCATTGTGGCGCTACAGGCGATGACGTGACGGCGCTTAATGGGAAGGCTCATCGTCCCGGCCTCTACCAGTGCAGCCAGTGCCGCGAGCAATTCACCGTTACGGTCAAGACGGTATTCGAGCGCAGCAAGATACCTCTGACGAAATGGCTTGCCGCGCTGTTCCTGCTTACCTCGTCCAAGAAAGGCGTGAGCGCTCACCAAGTGCATCGCTCGCTTGGCATTTCGTACAAGTCGAGCTGGTTCATGATGCACCGCTTGCGTGAGGCTCTGCGCTCGGACCCGAAAGGCCAGCTAGGCGGCCCCGGAAAGATCGTGGAAAGCGACGAAACCTTTTTCGTGAACCGCAAAGGCTTCAAGAGGCAAGTTGGCGTCGGCCACAAGATGGCTGTCATGAGCCTTGTCGAGCGCGTTGGCCCTATCCGTTCCGTTGTGCTCGACCGCGTGACTCGACCTGCCGTCGAGAAGATCATCCGCCGCAATGTGCATCACGACAGCAAGCTAATGACCGACACTGCCGGCTATTACAGGGGCCGTCGTTTCGGCATCCCTGACCACGAAATGGTCAATCACGACGCTGGCGATTACGCTTTCGGCGATGTTCATGTGAACACGCTTGAAGGTTACTACTCGATCTTTAAGCGCGGAATGAAGGGCGTTTATCAGCATTGTAGCGAGCAACATTTGCATCGTTACGTGTCGGAGTTCGACTTTCGCTACAACACGCGCACGCGCTTAGGCTTCAACGATCTTATGCGCGCCGAAAAAGCGGCGGAAGGCATCAAGGGCAAGCGCCTCACTTACCGACGGCCTGTTAAACTCACTCAATCGCCTGCGAATTAAACGCGAGGCGGAACGCTTCATGCGTTGGCGCAAAGGCAGGGAGAAGCGAAATGCCTGAATCAAAGCTATTGCTAGATCAGCCGGCGACAGTCACGTGGATAGAAGGAATGAAAACCTCAGTAGGCGGCAAATTACTGCCGGACAGCCGCAGTAGGGACTTTAGTTCGGTCAGAGACGCCGTGAAATTTATTATGGAATCTCTGACGGCTGATCGAGATCATGCGGAGATCAAAACTGGAGAAATCACGCTGTATCCACTAGATATTAGAGCCATGTATGCGAAGCTCAAAGAGACTTAAGCGTTCGTTTTTTTTGCTTTCTTGGCGTGCGTTTTGCGTGTTGTTTTGTCCGATGTTGTGGTGGACTTTTTGCCACAACATCGACTGCGCGCTCGAAGCGCTCCCAGGCTTGCGAATCGCGCTCCGGTGAAGAGTCCTTTGATGCTTTAGAGGTTTCCATGGCTTTATCCGATGACCCGTGGATCGCAAGACATTCAATGATCGATCCCGAACGTCTCCACGCTCTAGGTATAATCACTCTACAGTGG
>JBAUYI010000215.1:0-5864 GCA_049584715.1 Xanthobacteraceae bacterium | reverse complement strand
GAAAATCACCTTGCGGTAGAGCCACAGCGCGTAAGCCGCCGACAGAATGGTGCCCAGCGTCGCCAAAGTCGCCACCCAGGTGTTGACCCGGAACGTGCCGATCAGCGTCAAAAACTCGCCGACGAATCCCGAGGTGCCCGGCAGCCCGACATTGGCCAACGTGAACACCATGAAGGCGAAAGCGTAGAGCGGCATGCGGTTGACGAGGCCGCCATAGGCGGCGATCTCGCGGGTATGCATGCGGTCGTAAACGACGCCGACGCAGAGGAACAACGCGGCCGAGACGATGCCGTGGGAGATCATCTGGAAAATGCCGCCGGCGACGCCCTGCGCCGTCATCGCGAAGATGCCCATGGTGACAAAGCCCATATGCGCCACGGAGGAATAGGCGATGAGCTTCTTCATATCCTCCTGCATCAGCGCGACCAGCGAGGTGTAGACGATGGCGATGACCGACATGGCGTAGATCAGCGGCGCCAGCGCTTGCGAGGCGTCCGGGAACATCGGCAGCGAGAAGCGCAAAAAGCCGTAGCCGCCGAGTTTCAACAGGATCGCGGCCAGGATCACCGAGCCGGCGGTCGGCGCCTCGACATGGGCATCGGGCAGCCAAGTATGGAACGGCCACATCGGCATCTTGACGGCGAACGAGGCGAGGAAGGCGAACCACGCCCAGGTCTGCAGGTTTCGCGGGAAGGCGTGATGCAGCAGCATCGGGATATCGGTGGTGCCGGCCTGCCAGTACATCGCCATGATGGCGAGCAGCATCAGCACCGAGCCGAGCAGCGTGTAGAGGAAGAATTTGAAGCTGGCATAGACCCGGCGCGGCCCGCCCCACACGCCGATGATCAGGAACATCGGGATCAAGCCGCCCTCGAAGAACAGATAGAACAGCACGAGATCGAGCGCGCAGAACGTGCCAACCATCAGCGTTTCGAGGACCAGGAACGCGATCATGTATTCGCGCACCCGGCGCTGGATCGCGGTCCAGCTGGCGACGATGCAGATCGGCAATAGCGCCGTGGTCAGGACCACGAACGGCAGCGAAATGCCATCGACGCCCATGGAATAGGTAATGGTGCCGCCGAGCCACGGCCGCTTTTCCAAAAACTGGAATTCCGCCGAGCTCGGATCGAAGCGCCACAGCAAGATCAGCGAGACGGCGAAGGTGGCGAGCGTAGTCCACAGCGCGACCCAGCGCGCATTGTGCACTCCCGCTTCATCGTCGTTGAGGAAGGCGATGAACAGCGCGCCCGCGAGCGGCAAAAAGGTGATGACGGAGAGGATCGGCCAGCTCGTCATCCGTGCGCTCCGGAGAACATGAACCAAGTGACGAAGGCGGCGACGCCGATCAGCATAGCGAAGGCGTAGTGGTAGAGGTAGCCGGTCTGCAGGCGGACGACGTTCTTCGTCACATCGAGCACCCAGGCGGACACGCCGTCGGGTCCGAACCCGTCGATGACAAAACCGTCGCCGCCTTTCCAGAACAGCCGGCCGAGCCACATGGCGGGACGCACGAAGAGGAAGTCGTAGATCTCGTCAAAATACCACTTGTTGAGCAGGAAGCGGTACAGCGAGGGCTGATCGCGCGCCAAGGCTACGGGCAGATCGGGCCGGCGGATGTAGAACTGGTAGGCGACCAGGAAGCCAATGATCATCATCACCGTCGGCGTCAGCGAGATGTAGAGCGGCAGCTGCTCCATGGCCTCGAGGATTTTGTTGTCCGGCCCGAATTTGAGCGACTCGCGGAAGAAGCCTTCGACATCGTGGCCGGTGAAGATGGACAGGAACGGCCAGCCGGCCGCGATCGAGCCGATGGCGAGCAGCGCCAGCGGCACCAGCATCACCTTCGGGCTTTCGTGGGCGCCTTCGTAATGGTGCTGGTCGTGCGGCTCGCCATGGAAGGTCTTGAAAATGAGCCGCCACGAATAGAACGAGGTGAGCGCCGCGGCGGCGACCGTCATGATGAAGGCGTAGCTCGCCATCGGGTTGGTGCCGGCAGCGGCCGCTTCGATGATCTTATCCTTGGAGAAATAGCCGGCGGTGAACGGAAACCCGGTCAGCGCCAAGGTGCCGACCACCATGACGCCATAGGTGAACGGAATTTTCCGCCACAGGCCACCCATGTTGCGGATGTCCTGCTCGTGATGCATCGCCAAAATCACCGAGCCGGAGCCGAGGAACAGCAGCGCCTTGAAGAAGGCGTGGGTGAAGAGATGAAACATGCCGACCGAATAGGCGCCGACGCCCATGGCGACGAACATGTAGCCGAGCTGTGAGCAGGTCGAATAGGCGACGATGCGCTTGATGTCGTTCTGCACGAGGCCAACGGTGGCGGCGAAGATCGCGGTGGTGGCGCCGATGAAGGTGACGAAGGCGGCGGCGGTCGGCGCCAGCTCGAACAGCGGCGACAGCCGCGCCACCCTGAACACGCCGGCGGTCACCATGGTGGCGGCATGGATCAGTGCCGAGACCGGCGTCGGGCCCTCCATGGCGTCGGGCAGCCAGGTGTGCAGCCCGAATTGCGCCGACTTGCCCATGGCGCCCATGAACAGCAGCAGGCAGACCACGGTGAGCGCATCAAAATCCCAGCTCAGGAAATGCAAGCTCTTGCCGACGAGGCTCGGCGCTTGCGCGAAGATGGTGTCAAAATCGACGGCACCGGTCAGGTAGAACACTGCGAAAATGCCGAGCGAAAAGCCAAAATCGCCGACCCTGTTGACGATGAAGGCCTTGATGGCGGCGGCATTGGCTTCCGGCTTGTGGAACCAGAAGCCGATCAGGAGATAGCTCGCAAGCCCGACGCCTTCCCAGCCGAAGAACAGCTGCACCAGATTGTCGGCCGTCACCAGCATCAGCATGGCGAAGGTGAAGAACGAGAGGTACGAGAAGAACCGCGGCCGGTACGGATCCTCTTCCATGTAGCCGATGGAGTAGATGTGGACGAGCGATGAGATGGTCGTGACCACGACCAGCATCACGGCGGTCAGTGAATCGATGCGCAGCGCCCAATCGGCTTTGAGATCGGCGAAGGTGATGAACGAGAACATCGGCACGCGGACGTCGTGCCCGCCGAAGCCGACGTCGAAGAAGGCGTACCAGGACAGCACGCAGGCGATCACCAAGAGCGTCGAGGTGATCAGCTCGGCGGCGCGCGAGCCCGCGGCGGCCGGCTCGGTGGGCTCTTCCTCATGATGGGACTCGTGAGCGACCGCATGCGCGCCATGCAATGACGGCGCCGCATGGCCGTGGCTCTCGTCGACATGGGGTGCCGCGTGATCGTCACCGGGCGGCGGCGGGTCGGCGCCGGGAAGGCGATTGCGCGCGCCGATCAGCGCAATGGCGCCGGCAATGATGGCGCCGAGCAGCGGCAGGAAGACGATGGCCTCGTACATGCCGCTAATTCCCTAGAACCTGGTCACGCGAGAGAACGACGGCGACGCTTTCTTCGCCCTCTCCCCGGAGGGGAGAGGGAGGGGTGAGGGGGTACGGCCTCTCGGTCAGAGCCCCCTCACCCCAACCCTCTCCCCTCTGGGGAGAGGGAGTTCGCATCAGCAAGCCGCTCACGCGTCACCCTTTCATCAGATTGATGTCTTCGACCGCGATCGAGCCACGGTTGCGGAAATAGGCGACCAGGATAGCGAGCCCGATGGCGGCTTCCGCGGCCGCCACCGTAAGCACGATGAGAGCAAGGACCTGGCCGACGATGTCGCCGAGAAAGGTCGAGAACGCCACCAGGTTGACGTTGACGGCGAGCAAAATGAGCTCGATCGACATCAGGATGACGATAACGTTCTTGCGGTTGAGGAAGATGCCCAAGATCCCGAGCGTGAACAGGATCGCGGCAACCGACAGGTAATGGCCGAGCCCGATGATCATGGCAGCTCTCCCAGCCCCTGCCCCGACTTGACCTTGACGACATCGATCGCGGTGTCGCGCCGCCGCGCCACCTGGTCGGCAATATTCTGCCGCCGCACGTTCGGCTTGTGCTGCAGGGTCAGCACGATGGCGCCGACCATGGCGACCAGAAGAATGATGCCGGCGGCCTGGAAGTAGTAGACGTAGCGCGTATAGAGCACGAGTCCGAGCGCCTGCGTGTTGCTGATATCGGCCGCCGGCGGGATCGGCGCGGTGATGGCCTTGGCGACGTCGGGCCCGATCACCCAGGCGAACACCAAGGTCAACAGCTCGGCCAAAAGCACGGCGCCGATCAGCGCGCCGACCGGCAGATAATTCAGCACGCCTTGGCGCAGCTCGGCGAAATCCACGTCGAGCATCATCACCACGAAGAGAAACAGCACGGCGACGGCGCCGACATAGACCACGATCAAGATCATCGCCAGAAACTCGGCGCCCATCAGCACGAACAGACCGGCGGCATTTACGAAGGCGAGGATGAGAAACAGCACCGAATGCACGGGATTGCGCGAGACAATGACCATCACGGCCGAGGCAATGCACACGCCGGCGAACAGATAGAAGAAGAGGGCGTTAATGATCATGGACGGCGCATCTCACCGATAAGGCGCGTCGAGCGCGAGGTTTTGCGCGATCTCGCGCTCCCAGCGGTCGCCGTTCGCGAGCAGCCGTTCCTTGTCGTAGTAGAGCTCCTCGCGGGTTTCGGTGGCGAATTCGAAATTCGGCCCCTCGACGATGGCGTCGACCGGGCAGGCTTCCTGACACAGCCCGCAATAGATGCATTTGACCATGTCGATGTCGTAGCGCGTGGTGCGCCGCGTGCCGTCGTTGCGCCGCGGGCCGGCCTCGATGGTGATGGCCTGGGCCGGACAGATCGCCTCGCACAGCTTGCAGGCGATGCAGCGCTCTTCGCCGTTCGGATAACGGCGCAGCGCGTGCTCGCCGCGAAAGCGCGGCGACAGCGGGTTTTTCTCGAACGGATAATTGATGGTCGCCTTCGGCTTGAAGAAATAGCGCATCGACAGCACGAAGGCTTGGGCAAATTCCTTCAGGAACAGCGAGCGGGCGGCTTGATCGAGTTGCATGTCAAAAACCTCTGTTGCCGCTCAAAATCTCGAACCGCCAAACGCGTTGCCGATCCAATAGCCCACGGTAGCCAGGATGGCGATGTCGACTGCGAGGATCAGGCGGCGCGCGATGGAAAACTTCTCCTCGAACGCGGCGCGTTGCTCCAGCGTCTGCGGACCGGCTTGCGCACGAAAACTTCGCTCGACGACGCGGATCGCGGGCACGTAGACAGCAACCGCAACCACCGTTCCGGCAAGGGCGCCGAGCCAGGCTGGTAACGAATATTCCATTGCCCTCCCCGCTCACTTCGGCGCCCATCCGGTGATTTGCAGCACGCCGGCCACGATCGCCACCATGGCCAGCGAGATCGGCAGAAAGACTTTCCAGCCGAGCCGCATCAACTGGTCGTAGCGATAGCGCGGCACGAACGCCTTCACCATGGCGAACATGAAGAACACAAAACTCGCCTTCAGCACGAACCAGATGACGCCCGGAATCCAGGTGAACGGCGGCACCGGGAACGGCGGCAGCCAGCCGCCGAGGAACAGGATCGTCAACATGGCGCACATGGTGGTGACCGCCACGTATTCGCCGAGCATGAACATCATGTAGGGCGTGGAACCGTATTCGACCATGAATCCGGCGACGAGTTCCGACTCCGCCTCGACCAGATCAAACGGCGGCCGGTTGGTCTCGGCGAGCGCGGAGATGAAAAAGATCACCATCATCGGGAACAGCGGCAGCCAGTACCAGCCGAACAGCCCCCATTTGCTGTTCTGCGCCTCGACGATGGCGGTGAGGTTGAGCGAACCGACGCAGAGCAGCACGGTGATGATGACAAAGCCGATCGAGACTTCGTAGGACACCATCTGCGCCGCCGA
>JBAUYI010000214.1:0-2974 GCA_049584715.1 Xanthobacteraceae bacterium | reverse complement strand
AGCGAGACGCATTCAATCCGGGTGTCCGTTCGCTCTCTCGTTTGGGTAACTTGCTTTATCGTCACATTTCCATGTTCATCTTCAACGATCGCGATTGTGGTGGTCTGGCGAATGTGCTTTTGCGGTTCGTGGGCCATTGCGGGTTCCTCGATTCGACAGGATTAGATATGATCGTCAACTTACACGAGCGGACCACTTGCTCGCAACCGTTAAAACCAATTGTCCACGCCAATGAAAAGTTGCGGAAGCCGCTGCTCGCGCGCGGCGCCTCGGTGCGTTTTCTGCTCACCCGACTGGTCGACTGGCTCGACGTGCCGCCGGGCGCACTGGTGCGGCCGAAAGATCCGCGCGAATATGCGCGAAAACTTCGCTTTCACCAGAAAATCAAAAGCCCGCGCGATTACGGAGTGATCGTGCCGTGAACGCCCTATTGCCACACGTCGTCATTCACACCGACGGCGCCTGCTCGGGCAATCCCGGTCCGGGCGGCTGGGGTGCTATCCTGTCTTTCGGCGATCACGAGAAAGAGCTCAAAGGCGGCGAAGCCAACACCACCAACAACCGCATGGAGCTGATGGCGGCGATCTCCGCGCTCGAAGCGCTGAAAAAGCCATGCCGGGTCGATCTGCACACCGACAGCCAATATCTGCGTAACGGCATCATGACGTACATCGCCAAGTGGAAACTGAACGGCTGGCGCACCGCCGACAAGAAGCCGGTGAAGAACATCGATCTGTGGCAACGCCTCGACGCGGCGCTCAAACCGCATCAGGTGCGCTGGCACTGGGTGAAAGGCCACGCCGGCCACGCCATGAACGAGCGCGCCGACGTGCTGGCGCGCGAAGCGATTGTGGAAATTCGGGCAGCGGGAAAGGGCAACCGTTAGTCCTCTCCCCTTGCGGGAGAGGACAGGCCGCGAAGCGGCCAGGTGAGGGCTGTGCCGTGAGGTCGCGGGCCCTCACCCGGCGCGCTTCGCGCGCCACCCTCTCCCGCAAGGGGAGAGGGTTTTTAGATCACATCGACTTCAACAGATTATCCGCGCCGGAGAGTTCGGCCTTGCCGGGCGAATCCTCGACGTTGAGCGTCTTCACCACGCCGTCGTCCACCACCATGGCATAGCGCTGCGAGCGCACGCCGAGCCCGCGCTCGGTCAGATCCGCGGTCAGGCCGAGCGCCTTGGCCCAGTTGCCGCTGCCGTCGGCGAGAAACTCGATGGCGTCGCCGCCGGACGCCTTCTTCCAGGCGTCCATTACGAATACGTCGTTGACGCCGGTGACCGCGATGGTGTCGATGCCCTTGGCCTTGATCGCGCCCGCGTTCTTGACGAAGCCCGGCAGGTGGTTCTTGTGGCAGGTCGGCGTGAACGCGCCCGGCACCGCGAACAGCACCACTTTCTTGCCCTTGAACAATTCGTCCGTGCTCTTCGGCTTCGGGCCTTCGCCGGTCATCACCGTGAAGGAGGCGTTGGGTACGCGGTCGCCGACTTTGATAGCCATGACTTCAATCCTCTTTGGGGTTCAGGAACTTTGGGGGTTTATGGAAGAACGTTTCCCAGGCGCACAAATTAGCGCGGCAGAAGCGATCTAGTCGAGATGGATCGGAACCTCGATGGCGTCGTCGCCGGAGACCGCGGTAAAGGTCAAGGTGACGTCCTTGGCGCTGGCGCCGGGCGGCAGCCCATCGAGATCGAAGGTAAAGCGCCGCAACTCGCCGTCGGTCCCGCTCGGCTCGGGCAGCGGCAGCGACCAGTCGGCCGTCGGGCCTTCGACAAAGAGATCGAGCGGCGCATCCTTGGGCGCGGCAACCTCGACGATGACGCGGTCGTGTTCGCCGCCCGGCTCGCGCCGCGCCGAAATCACCGCGAGGCCTTTGCCGGGGCCGGGCGCGACATGGCGCGGCACGCGCAGCTCTTCCTTTTCCAGCGCCGTCTCTTCGGCGCCGTCGCCGGATAGCGCCAGTTCGAGCGTCGCCTCGGCCGGCACGCACAGATTGCCGCAGACGGCATAGTTGAGCTTCAAATGCACGGACGAATGTTTTGCTGCATCCTTTTGCACAATGCGCAGCGGCAGCACGACCCGGCCGACATAGCCGATGGAATTGCCGCCGGCGCCGTCGGGAAAGCGCTCCGGCGCCGGCCACTGCACGGTCACCGACTTGACGTTCTCGGAGCCGGAAAAATCAAACGTCGGCGGTACGCCCGAATCGCCAGGCTCCCGCCAATAGGTCTTCCAGCCGGCATCGAGCCGGATCTCCACGCCGGCGTGCAGATAGGTCGCGTCGGGGGACTTCATCACCGAGCCGGCGATGAGTCGCGCCTGCGCATGGGGTTGCTTGTCCCAGGGTGATGCGTCCTGCGCGCGGGCCGCTGCCGGGCCGGCGAGAGCGGCCAGCGCCATTGTCACAATCGTTAATCGCGGGGCTGCGTGCATGGCGCTGTCTAGGGCGAAACGCGCGCCCATGCCACTGACATGATTGTGACTATCGGCAAATTGCCATGGTACCGCCGCAGCGTCGCCATCGCGTTCGGGATTTGGCGCCGGCTACGGGCCGATAGAGGCCAGATCATGAACTTTTGACCGCGCCGTTCGTTTGCAAATACGGATCGATCGGCTAACCTTTCGAGCATGAAATTGCCACGTGGTTCTTCGGCAAAGCGCGGGCGCGGTTATCTGGACGGCCAGATGCTGATCGCCATGCCGGCGATGCTGGACGAGCGCTTCGCGCGCTCGCTGATCTATGTCTGCGCCCATTCCTCCGAAGGCGCCATGGGCATCGTCGTCAACCATCCAGCGCCGAACATCAGTTTCTCCGATCTGTTGGTGAAGCTCGATGTTATTCCGGCGGCCGACCGCATCCAATTGCCGACCCGGGCCGGTGGCGTGAAGGTGATGCGCGGCGGGCCGGTCGAGACCGAGCGCGGCTTCGTGCTGCACTCCGCCGACTTCTTCATCGAGAACTCGACGCTGCCGATCGC
>JBAUYI010000213.1:0-4852 GCA_049584715.1 Xanthobacteraceae bacterium | reverse complement strand
CTTTTCCCAGCGCGCAGCCCGGCGCGCGGCGGCGGCATCGCTGGCGGCTTTCCAGTTTTGCGAAAATTGCGGGTCCGATCGGCTCATCATGCCGAGCACCCACACCGCCAGGACGATCAAGCCTAATTGTAGGCGCTCGCCATCATCCGCGCTCGTGCTCGCAAACGGAGCGGATTTTTGCTCGAATTATCTGCCAGTGGCGCGGCCCTCGTGCTCACATTGTCCGCCAGCGTGCTTGCCAACGGAGCGCCGTGCTCGCCAACAGAGGCTTCTGCTCACAGTAGCTGCCAATGGCCAGAACCAACGAAAAACTCAGGAAAATATTTGCTGGGGCTGCGTGGAGCGCCGTTACCCTGCGCCCGCCTTCTCAAAAGCCGCCGACTGGTTGGTGTTTCGATACGCGGCAATCCAGAACAGTTTTGAGAACAGTCAAGAGGCCAAAAGCCCGCTTTCGGCCACGGCGTGGCCGGGATCGTCAGAAACCTTGGTTTCCGAGAAACCCGCCCCGACGCTCATTGGCAGGGATTGTGAGCACGACCGTCCGTTTGCGAGCACGGCGCGCTCCGTTGGCAAGCACGCTGGCGGACAATGTGAGCGCGACGCTCGCCCCATTGGCAGTTAATCCGAGCAAAAATCCGCTCCGTTTGCGAGCACGAGCCCGGATGATGGCGAGCGGCTACACCTATGTCGAAGCGGCAGGTGATTGGCAGACCATCGCCGACGTGCGCCATACCGGCGGTTTCACCGCCGAGGCGATGGCGAATTTCATCATCCGTGTCGTCAACGACTACGAAGCAACCCAACATCTGATCGACGACATGATCGGCGCGCTGGAAACCTGCCTCGAATGCAAGGCGCTCGACTGGGCGGCCGAACATGACGTTGAGATTGTTCTCCGCCGCGCCAGGACCATCAGAGGGCCTCTCCCGCCGAGATCCGCCGCCGGGTGATCTCGCTGCTGCGCAGCAGCATCTGTCTTCCAAAATTCACCGCGAAAGCCTTCTCTTTCCTGTTCGGTTGCGGTTAGATCTTTAGGCACGCTGCGGATTGTAATCTGGCCTCATGAATCTGATGAGCGCGAGCGGGACTTATAGACAGGAGGAGTCCTCGCCATTTTGACCCCTGCCGAAGGGCTGGAGCCGACGGACGCAAATGACGCCGGCAGCTGGTACAACCGTGGTGACGCGCATCACGCCAAGGGCGAATACAACCGCGCCATCGCCAACTTTGACGAGGCCATCCGCCTCAATCCCAATTTTGCAAACGCTTACCACCGCCGAGGCGAGGCGCACCACGCCAACGGCGAATATGATCAAGCCGCCGCCGATTTCAGCGAAGCGATCCGCCTCGTTCCCGATTACGCTTCCGCCTACTATCACCGTGGCGGGGCGCACGGAGCCAAGGGCGAATACGATCAAGCCATAGCCGATTTCGGCGAAGCAATCCGCCTCGCTCCCAATTCCGCTGTCGTCCACAACGCCCGAGGCGAAGCTCTCCAGAGTAAGGGCGAATACGACCGCGCCGTCTCCGACTTCGACGAGGTGATCCGGCTCATGCCCAATTACACTTTCGCCTACTACAGCCGCGGTCTCGCCAACCATGCCAAGGGCGAAGACGACCGGGCCATCGCCGACTTCGATCAGGCGATCCGCCTCGATCCCAGCTTTCCGCTGCCTTGCTGCTCCCGCGGCCTTATTCATTACGACAAGGGCGAATATGACCAGGCCATCGCCGACTTCAGCGAGGCGATCCGGCGCGATCCCAACTACCGTTTCTCTTACACTAACCGCGGCCGAGCGCACTACGTCAAAGGCGAAGCCGACCGGGCCATCGTCGACTTCAGTGAGGCAATCAGGCTCGATCCCAATTGCACTCTCGCCTATTACGGCCGTGGTCTCGTCTATGAGGCCAAAGGTGATTACGACCGGGCCATCGCCGATTTCAGCGAGGCGATCGGGTTGGATCCGAATTTCGCTGACGCGTACCGCCGTCGAGGTGAGGCACACAAGGCCCAGGGCGATCACGAACTCGCGGCTGCCGACCGTCTAGAGGCGATTATCCTCGACGAGGCTGAATAATAAATTTTGCTAGTCAGATCGTGATGCGCTCGACCTCGTCGAGCGTGATCGCGTCGTCGGTGCGGTCGTAGAGCTTGGTGGTGCGCGGGCTTTCGTGCGCGGCCATGGCCTGCGCGTTCTCGAGGGTGCCGCCGGCCTCGAGATACGCGGTGATACCGGTCGCGCGGAACACGTGGCAGCCGAGCTTGACCTTGAAGCCGGCATCGGCGGTGCGCCGGCGGATCATACGGTAGGCATCGACCCGGTTCATCGGCCTGTCGGTCAACACACCGGTCTTGCCGATCGCCGAGCGGAAGAGGGGGGTCTTGCCGTCCTCGCGGATCCCCGCCGCGGCGAGGTACTCATCGATGAAGGCTTCCAGCTTGTGATGCGCCGGCATCTCGTGGCGCTTGCCGCCTTTCTCGTGCAGCCGCACCCACCAGCGCTTGCCCTCGGGGTAATAGTCCTCGACCTTCATCGCGACGACGGCGCCGATGCGGGCGAAGGCGTAGATCATGACGCCGATCAGCGCGCGATCGCGTAGGCCCACGAGCGTCGAGCTGTCGATGCTGTCGAGCAGGCGGCGGGCCTGGTCCTCGGTCAAGACCGGGGTCTTGCCGCGGCGCACGACATGCTTGGGCCCGCGCACGGCATGGGCCGGGTTGACGGCGAGGATCTGCCCGACGACGAGCCAGTCGAACAGCATCCGGATCGCCGCGAGGTGCAATTTGACGGTCGGCTTGGCGGCCGTCGTCTGCAGCACCTCTATATAGGCAGCGACGTGAACCGGCTCGATGTCGGTGAGCCCGCCGATCTCGTGCTGCTCGACCCAGGCGAAGAAGTGGCACGCGGACCGGTAATAGGCCATGCGGGTGTTCTTGTTGCGGATCGTCGCGGCGAAAAACTCGATGAAGCGGCGCGCGGCGTGCTCGCCCGCATCGGCGATCACCGCCGGCACGATGGTCGCACCAGACGTCGTTGCGACGGTCCGGGAAGCCGATTTTGGGACGAGCTCGTTCATCGCGGAAGTGTAACATAACGTCCTGTAGGTGCCTGCCGCCGACAGCTTTAAGCCAGCCGAGCGTAGATAGCGCACCGCCGCCCGGGCATGCGGCGGCCGGAGAGCGACGTGAAGATCTCGCTCAATTTTATAGATAATCATTGCCGGCCATTCCCCGCAGGCAGATCATACCAAAAGGGTTAATTAAAGCGCCTTAATGGAGCGCGAACGAACCTGATGGGAGGCGACGTTGCCCCTGAACGGAATCTTGCGGCGCGCGACGCTGCTGGCGATGATCCTTAGCGCCGCGGTGATGCTTCTAGCGTCGCCAGTACGTGCCCAGCAGACTTGCGTAGCGCCTCCCCAAGGCATTCTTGCGTGGTGGCCGTTTGATGAGACGGCCGGTCCGACTGCCGCCGAACTGATCGCCGGACGAGTGGGAACCTATTTTGGCTCGCCCCCGCCGGTTCCCGCCCCCGGGGAGGTCGGGAACGGACTGCAATTCAACGGCTCGACGGCTTTTGTGGGCGTCGCTGACGACCCCGTGTGGCATTTCGGGGTCAACGACTTTTCGATCGAATTGTGGGCCAACTTCACGGCTCCTACCGGTGGGAGCATAGGTGAGCCAAGTGATATCTTTATCGGAAATGACGACGGGCCCGGTGATCAGAACAAGTGGTTTTTCGCACTTGGCGGCGGATATCTAAATTTTCACATCAATAGCCCGACGCTCGGGCCGATGTTTTTTCCTCTTGCTCCATTCACTCCGGCTCTCAATACGTGGTACCATCTCGCGGTGACGAGAGCCGGCGCTTTATACACGTTGTATATTAACGGGACGCCAGTCGCGTCGGCCACAAACACCGCAAGTATTCCGTCCCCATCGGCGTTTTTGACGATCGGAGAGGCTGAGAATATCGGATTTGTCAACGGGCTGCTCGATGAAGTCACAATTTACAATCGTGCTCTGACTGCTGCGGAAATCCAATCCATCTGGGCAGCCGGCACCGCGGGAAAGTGCAAACCCTCATCCGGACCCGCTTTGGCGATCGCATCGGTCAATCCGGTCGTCGGAGGAAACGCAGGACAGGTTACGGTCTCCATCAGCGGGGCGGGCTTTCAGCCGGGTGCGGTGGTCAATCTCGCGAGCGGATCTCAGACGCTCGTTCAGGGTACCAACACCGGGAGCTCCTCACCCGGACTGCTTCAGACCACATTCGATCTGACCAGCCTCTCAGCGCAAAGCGCGTTAGTTCAGGTCGTCAACCCTGATGGGACTTCGGCGGCATTCCCGTTCACGGTCATGAGCGGTGGCGCCCCACAGGTGAATCTGGAAATCGTCGGTCCCGCAACCGCTCGAGTAGGACGGACGGCGCCGTTTGTTGCTCTGTTGCAAAACGTGGGGTCGGTGAATGCACCTTATGTGACCGTCACGTCTACCTTCAGCTGTCCTGCTTCCGGCCCGACTACTCCCGTCCCGGTCACACCCATTACTTCCGGGGGACCGGTTTTCGACCCGCCAACATCACCGATTCAGGTTCCTCTGCCATCCGCTCCGCCGGTCTTCCCTTCACCTGTGCTGCTTGCTTTGCAGCTGCCAACAGGGATCGCTGTCCCTTTACAACTACCCATCAGCATCCCTGTCCCTTCCCCTGGATCGCCCTGCACCGTGCATGTTGAAGTTCACTGGTCGGATCCCCCACCGCCGGATTTCAATCCATTGGATGACCCACTCTTTTGTAGTGAACTCGACCTGGAGGAGATACTAGATGCAAAGGCAGAGGATCTTCTGAAT
>JBAUYI010000212.1:0-2901 GCA_049584715.1 Xanthobacteraceae bacterium | reverse complement strand
GTGTTAATGAGGTCACGCCGCAGTCAAGCCGCCGTCCGCCACGAATTCGGCGCCGGTGGTGAAGGCGGATTCGTCGCTGGCCAGAAAAAGTATCATGCGCGCGATCTCGATCGGTTGCGCCAGCCGCCCGAGCGGCGCCGCCGCCGCGAAACCGGCGGCGAGCTTCTCCGGATTGCGCGCCGACGCGATCATGGACTGCAGCATGGGCGTTTCCGCGAACGACGGATGCACCGAGTTGCAGCGGATGTTGTAGCCCTTGCCGGCGCAATGCAGCGCCACGGCTTTCGTCAGCAGCCGCACGCCGCCTTTGCTGGCGCAGTAGGCGGCGAGGCTGCCGTGTCCGATCATTCCCGCGACCGACGACATGTTGACGATGGAGCCGCCGCCGCGATCTTTCATGACGCGGATGGCGGTCTTGCAGCCGAGAAATACGCCGTCGAGGTTGACCGCCATCAGGTCACGCCACTCTTCCAGCGTCGTGGCCTCGAAGTCCTTGAACAGCACCACGCCGGCATTATTGACGAGGATGTCGATGCGGCCGAATTCGCGCACCACCGCATCGGTGACCGCGACCCATTCGTCGTTGCGGGTGACGTCGAGCCGATGAAAGCACGCGCGTTGCCCCAGCGCAGCGACTGCCGCTGTCGACGCGGCCACGTCGCGGTCGGCCACGACGACCGTGGCGCCTTCCTCCACCAACAGCTTTGCCGTGGCCAAGCCAATGCCCGAGGCGCCACCCGTGACCAGCGCAACCTTGTCCTGCACGCGACCCATTGCTGCCGCCAATCTTTGAAAAACCCGTTGCCGATCAGGCTAATATAGGCCCCGGGCCTCGCCAGAGCGGGTATCGGGACTGTCGCAAACGTATGGCATTGCCGGCCGGGGCGTTCTAGCCTTTGGCTCATCCGACTCTATATGACTGAACGGAACGCCGACGCGATTGGGAGGATTTTGTCTTATGCCCGACGCCTTTATTTATGACCACGTGCGCACGCCGCGCGGCCGCGGCAAGGTTGACGGCGCGTTGCACGAAGTGACCGCGCTCAATCTGGCGGCCCAGGCGCTCGGCGCCATCAAGAGCCGCAACGATCTCGACACCGCGCTGGTCGATGACGTGGTGCTCGGCGTGGTCGATCCGGTGGGCGAGGCCGCCGCCGACATCGCGCGCACCGCGGCGCTGGTGGCGGGCTATGGCGACAGCGTCGCCGGCGTGCAGATCAACCGCTTCTGCGCCTCGGGCCTCGATGCGGTGAATTTCGCCGCGGCCCAAATCATGGCCGGACAGCAGGACATGGCGGTCGGCGGCGGCGTCGAATCCATGAGCCGGGTCGGCATTGGGGCTGCGGGCGGCGCCTGGTCGATCGATCCGTCGATCGCGGTTGCGCACTATTTCATGCCGCAGGGAATTTCCGCCGACTTGATCGCCACCAAATACGGATTTTCCCGCGACGACGTCGATGCCTATGCGGTGGAGAGCCAGAAGCGCGCGGCGGCGGCTTGGGACGAGGGCCGCTTCAATCGTTCGGTGATGGCGGTGAAAGACGTCAACGGGCTGACCATTCTGGCCAAGGACGAGCACATGCGGCCGGGCACGACCATGCAGTCGCTCGCCGCGTTGCAGCCGTCATTCGTGCAGATGGGCGAGCTCGGCGGCTTCGATGCGGTGGCCATCCAGGCGCATCCCGACGTCGAATACGTCAAACATGTGCATCACGCCGGCAATTCCTCCGGCATCGTCGACGGCGCTGCCGCCGTTCTGGTCGGCAATGCGCGGGCCGGCCGGCGTGCGGGCTTAAAACCGCGGGCCAAGATAAAAGCCTTCGCCAATATCGGCTCGGAGCCGGCGCTGATGCTGACCGGTCCGGTCGATGTCACCGCAAAAGTTTTGAAAAAATCCGGCATGGCGCTCGGCGACATCGATCTGATCGAGATCAACGAAGCGTTCGCCTCGGTGGTGTTGCGCTATCTCCAGGCGTTCGACATCGATCCGGCCAAGGTCAATGTCAACGGCGGCGCCATTGCGCTCGGCCATCCGCTCGGCGCCACCGGCGCCATGATCCTCGGCACCGTGCTCGACGAGCTCGAGCGGCGCGATCTCTCCACCGCGCTGGTCACGCTCTGCATCGGCGCCGGCATGGGCACCGCCACGATCATCGAGCGGGTGTGAATGAATTCCCCTCCCCATGTGGGGAGGGCGGCGAGCAAAGCGAGCCAGGGTGGGGAAGTACCGAGTTTTCACTGGACTGCCCCACCCCTACCCTCCCCACGAGGGGGAGGGAGAAGCAAAGAGAATACGATGCCCAAGATAGACATTGCCAAACTACCCATCGACACCCGCACCGGCTATCCGCCGCCGCTCGACCGCGTCGTTATCGGCCGCGAGAGGAAGCGCCTCGGCAACGCCGTTGGCCTCGACCAGTTCGGCGTCAATCTCACCACGCTAAAACCCGGCGCAGCTTCCGCGCTGCGGCACTGGCATGAGAAGGAGGATGAGCTGGTCTACATCCTCGAAGGCGAGGTGGTGCTGATCGAGGACGAAGGCGAGATCGTGCTCAAGCCCGGCGACGCCGCCGGCTTCAAGGCCAACACGCCGAACGGCCATCATCTCGTCAATCGCACGCAACGCGACGCGGTCTATCTGGAAATCGGCACGCGCTCCAAGCACGAGACGGCGTCCTATCCGGACGTCGATCTGGTTGCCGTGCGCGACGACGCCGGCATGCGTTACACGCGTAAAAACGGCGAGCCTTGCACATGAGCTTCACGCACTTCACGCTCGACGTCGATAGCGATGGTCTCGCGCTGGTGACGTGGAATTCGCCGGGCCGGTCGATGAATGTCATCGATCCTGCGGTGAAAGACGAGCTTGCGGCGATCGTCGAGCAGGTCGCCGCCGACCCC
>JBAUYI010000211.1:0-9346 GCA_049584715.1 Xanthobacteraceae bacterium | reverse complement strand
CCGCCGGGCGCAGCGGGGACATAGAGCCGGATCGGTTGGCTGGGAAAAGACTGCGCCATGATAGCGCCGGCAAAACCGGCGGCAGCGACGGCAAACACCGCCCATCCCAGCGCACGTACTCCACCCGTCATTGCACACTCGTTGTTTTGCGATTTTCACGCAGCAATGTCGCCCGCCGTCATTGTCGAATGTTAGCATAGTTCGCTCGGCGCGGCAGGTGTAACGCCAAGCGCGACAAGGTGAAACGGCGTTAAATCGGCGCCAAGCCTGGACAAGATGGGGCCGCAATGGTGGTATGCGGGCCAATCGCGGCGAACGACCGAAGTTGGGGATAACGGTCGACCATGCTGACCATCCTGTTCGACGGAATTGCGTACGGCATGTTGCTGTTCGTCTTGGCGTGCGGCCTGTCGGTCACGCTGGGGCTGATGAATTTCATCAATCTCGCCCATGGCGCCTTCGCCATGGCGGGCGGCTATTGCACCGTCATCGTCGTCAACCGCCTCGGCGTGCCGTTTGCGCTCGGCCTGCCGATCGCTTTCCTGGTAACGGCCATCATCGGCGGCGTCTTCGAGCGCACGCTCTATGTGCACGTCTATGCCAAGCCCCATCTCGACCAAGTGCTGTTCACCATCGGGCTGGTGTTCATGGCGGTGGCGGCCACCGACTATGTGATGGGCTCGTCGCAGCAATTCGTGCAGATCCCCGAAGCGCTGCAGGGCCAGTTCAATGTGTTCGGCATCGGCATGGGCAAATACCGCCTCCTCATCATTGTCATCTGCGGACTGCTCACCATCGCGTTGCAATTGATGCTGACCAGGACGCGGTTCGGCAGCCGTCTGCGCGCCGCGGTCGACGATCAGCGCGTGGCGCGCGGGCTCGGCATCAATGTCGGCGCGGTGTTTGCCGTCACCTTCGCCTTCGGCTCCGGCCTCGCCGGCCTCGGTGGCGCGCTCGGCGCCGAAATTTTAGGCCTCGATCCGACCTTCCCGCTGAAATACATGATCTACTTTTTGATCGTGGTCACGGTCGGCGGTACGTCGAGCATCACCGGGCCGTTCCTCGCCTCGATCCTGCTCGGCATCGGCGACGTCGCCGGCAAATATTACGTGCCGAAACTCGGCGCCTTTGTCATCTACGCCATCATGATCGTGGTGTTGCTCTGGCGTCCGCAGGGTCTGTTCGCCCGCAGCACGGCACGGTGAGCGCGATGATGCCGCTCGCCGACGACGTCTCCGCCTATCTCAAGCAGCGCGCCCGCTGGTCGCCGCTCGAGATCGCGTTCTGGGTTTTCGCCTTCGCCACCATCTGGCTGTTCCCCGGCAAATATCTGATCATGAAGGATACGGCGATCCTGGCGC
Source organism: Xanthobacteraceae bacterium (assembly GCA_049584715.1). Lineage (GTDB taxonomy): Bacteria > Pseudomonadota > Alphaproteobacteria > Rhizobiales > Xanthobacteraceae > BOG-931. The sequence continues at coordinate 7,985 of JBAUYI010000211.1, read as the reverse complement.
TGTTCGCGCTGTCGCTCGACCTCATCCTCGGTTATGCCGGCATCCTTTCCCTGGGGCAGGCGGCGTTTTTCGGCATTGCCGGATATTTCTCCGGCCTGGTTGCCAAATACGGCATCATCAACGAGCCGGTCATCGCGCTGATCCTCGGCGGATTTGTTGCGGCCGCGCTCGGCTTCGTCACCAGCTTTCTGGTGTTGCGCGGCTCGGACCTGACGCGGCTCATGGTCACGCTCGGCGTCTCGCTGATGCTGGGCGAAGTCGCCAACCGCTATTCCGATATCACCGGCGGCGCCGACGGGCTGCAAGGCGTCACCGTGGCGCCGATCTTCGGCCTGTTCCGCTTCGATCTCTACGGCCACAACGGCTATGTCTATTGCCTGATCGTGCTGTTCGTCTGCTTCGTCATCGTGCGCCGCATCGTCTATTCGCCGTTCGGCCTGTCGCTGCGCGCGGTCAAAGGCAATGCGCTGCGCGCGGCGGCAGTCGGCATTCCGGTGAAATGGCGGTTGGTCGCGATCTATACGATCTCGGCGGGCTTTGCCGGCATCGCCGGCGCGCTGCTCACCCAGACCACCGCGTTTTGCTCGCTCGACGTGTTCTCGCTGGATCGTTCCGCCGATCTTCTTCTCGTGCTGATCATCGGCGGCACCGGCTATCTCTATGGCGGCCTGATCGGCGCGGTGATCTACCGATTCCTGCAGGATTGGATCTCGACGCTGACGCCGCAATATTGGCAGTTCTGGATCGGGCTTGTGCTGGTCGTGATCGTCCTGGTCGGCCGCGACCGCATTGGCGCGGCAAACGAAGCCGTGCGCAACACCATCGCTCGTCTGTGGACGCGGCTGATGCCACGGCCGGCCGCGCTCCGCAACGCCGCGCCGGACGGGACCTGAACCATGCCGATCCTGGAAACCATCAGCCTGGAAAAGCGCTTCGGCGGCATTGTCGCGGCGCATGACGTTTCGCTCGCCGTCGAGAAGGGCGCCCGCCACGCGCTGATCGGGCCGAACGGCGCCGGCAAGACCACGGTGATCAATCTGCTCACCGGCGTGCTCAAGCCGACCGCCGGCCGCATCATGCTCGACGGCCGCGACATCACCGCGCTCGATCCGCATCAGCGCGTCCGGCTCGGCATGGCGCGCACCTTCCAGATCAACCAGCTGTTCCTCGATCTGACGCCGCTCGAGACCATAGGCCTCGCGGTGTCCGAGCGCCTCGGCTCCGGCGGCGACTGGTGGCGGCTGGTCGGCAGCAAGGCCGCGGTGACCGACGAGATCGTCGAAATCGTCGAGCGCTTCCGCCTCGCCGACGTGATGCACGAACGTACCGCGATCCTGCCCTACGGCAAGCAGCGGCTTCTCGAGATCGCGCTCGCCTTCGCCTGCCGGCCGCACGTGCTGCTGCTCGACGAGCCGGCCGCCGGCGTGCCCGAAGCAGAACGTCACGAATTGCTTGCCACCATCGCCGCGCTGCCGGCCGAGGTCACCGTGCTGCTGATCGAGCACGACATGGATCTGGTGTTCTCGTTCGCCGACCGCATCTCGGTGCTGGTCAACGGCTCGCTGTTCGTCGACGGCGCGCCCGAGGACGTGGCGCGCGATCCGCGGGTCAAAGCGGTCTATCTCGGCGAGGAAGCCGATGCGTGATCTGCTCCGCATCGAAAATCTGTCGGCCGGCTACGGCGAGGCCGTGGTGCTGTCGAACGTGTCGCTCAACCTGGCCGAAGGCCAAGCGCTGGCGCTGCTTGGCCGCAACGGCATGGGCAAGACTACCCTGGTCAACACGATTGTCGGCGTCACCCGCTATTTCGGCGGCATCATCGTGCTCGACGGCGCCGATATCACAAAACTGCGGCCCGACCAGCGCGCCCATATCGGCGTCGGCTGGGTGCCGCAGGAGCGCAACATCTTCAAGTCGCTCACGGTGCACGAGAACCTGACCGCGGTGGCGCGGCCCGGGCCGTGGAGCACGGCAAAAGTCTACGGGCTGTTTCCGCGCCTTCAGGAGCGGCGCGGCAATCTCGGCAATCAATTGTCCGGCGGCGAGCAGCAGATGCTCGCGGTGGCGCGCGCGCTGGTGCTCAATCCGCGCGTCATGCTGCTCGACGAGCCGCTCGAGGGGCTGGCGCCGATCATCGTCGAGGAATTGTTGGCGGCGCTGCGCCGCGTCATCCGCGACGAAGGCATGTCGGCGATCCTGGTCGAGCAGAACGCGAAAAAGATTCTCGGAGTCACCGACAACGCCATCATCATCGAGCGCGGCTGCGTGGTTCATGCCGCCGACAGTGCAACCTTGATCGCCGACCGCGCGGCGCTTGAGAAGCATCTCGGCGTGACCGACACCGGGCCGCGGCGGATCGGCAGGACGCGACAGCCGAACTAGGTCTGCGTACGCTCGGGAAAAAGACGATCGTCCATGCCGCTATAGCGGACTTCGCCGTCTTGCAGCCGCGCATTATTGGCTTCGCGCAGCGCGGCGTCCGCCTCGCCGTAGAGAAAGGCGAGGAAGGCATAGCGCCGCCCCCGCGTAATCGGCGTGACCTGATGCAGCGCGCCGCATGAAAACACCACGGCACCGCCGACCGGCGCGCGATAGATCTTGCGGCCGAATTCCGGAAACTGCAGGTCGCAGCCGTCGTAATCCTTGTTGAGATTGAGCGTGACGGCGAAACGCCGATGCTGGGCGCCGGCATTGACGTTGTCGCGATGCCGATAGAAATGCCCGCCGACGGCGCTGTCGTAACAAGCCACGATGTAACGATCCATGCGGGTCGCGGCGAACTGAAAGTACGCATTGATGGCGGGCAGCAGGCGCCGGCGAAATTGATCGCATATCGCATCACGCAGTTCGGGGGCCACCAGCGGTAGATCGTTGCGGCGCTTCAGCCGATAGTCGACGACCGTTTGGCTCTTTCCGGCGATATCGAGCATGAAACCGGAATCCCGGCCACCCATCCGGTCATAGAGCTTGACCAGCAGCTCGCAGAACGGAAAGTCGAACACGCGCGGGACGATCAGGACCGGTGCATTCATCGACACGCCGGCCGCGTCGTCGACGTGCGGCAAGCTCCGCAGCAGGTCGCGCAGCCCGGCGAGATGGTCGTCCAGACGGTTCCACGCAATATTGGCAACGGCGCGCAACATCGGATCGAGCACGACGGTGCGCGAGGTTTCGAGCGCTCCATAGGATCGCGATAATGCGCGATCGTAATCGGCTAGAAACGAGACGGCCGGGTTGCCGATTTCGGTAAGCTGTGCCGGCTCCTCAGGCGGTATCGTCAAGACGACGTGCGCGGCCAGCCGGTCTTCGTCGAACAAATCGGTGTCGCGCAGCAGCTCTGCGAGCTTTTGCCGTGCCTGAGGATCGTCCGTCGGGCCGAGAAAGCACAACACGATCCAGCGTCCCGCCGCGACTTGCAGGTGGAAGCTGCCGCCCGTTATCGTGGCGGCGCTGAACCATGGCACCGGATCGCCCAACGCTATTTGATGTTGCAAGCCTATTTGATGTTGGGCGGCGCCGTTATCGAGCATGGCATGTCCCACGCGATCGGAAGTCGCCCAGGGATGGATTTAAGAAAAAATAGTTAAAATTGCGTTAAATCGACGTATAAACGAGAAATTTATACTGATATTACCGGTACTTATCGACCTGTCGTCACTGGTTATCTATTTTCGTCCTGACAAATACTGAATCGACGGCGCAAGTTGCGTTCCTGCCGAAGTAATCGGTGAAATGCGTGTCCACCAGATAATCGCCGGGATGTGCGCCGAGAAACTGCCGGATGGCCTCGCGCTTAACATCGCTGTCTTCGACCACGAGGTAATCGCCCGGCGCGAGAAAGCGGTGAAACCGCTCCAGAACCGCAGCCACGTTGTGGTGCGCGTCTTCGACGACAAGCCAGGGATGTGGCTCCGCGCGCAGCAGTTCGGGCGCGAACAAGAACTCGGGTTCGAAGCAGTCGCCGCGATAAAAGCTGACGCGCGGATGTTCCATCTCGACCTTGACCAGGTCGATCGAATGGATGCGGGCTTCGACGCCGCAAAGCGCAAGACTATCGGCGAACCAAAGGGCGCTGGCGCCCTGGCCGGATCCGATCTCGAACACCGTGCGTGGGCGAAGCTCGGCGAGCAGCGCCGGGTACATGGCGAAATCGAACACGTTCTTCATCAGCGGCATGCCGCGCCAGCGCATGAGCGACGGCGCGCCCTGGCAAGTCAGCACATCGACGCCGAACTCGGTGCCGAAGCGTGGATGATAATGAGCGCCTGACTGTTCGCGTTGGCGGAATTCCACAAAACGCCCCTGGCGCCAGCGATCGAGGAAAAGCCGCAACCGCAGCAGGTCCCACGGCAAGCTCTGGTCCTGTACAGGAGACCGCGTGGCATGGTCGCGGACGCTGTCTTCCCAGGAGCGTGACGGATCGAAATCGATCAGACGGGTGACGACGCGCGTGAACCAACTGTCGAAAATGCTCGGCAGGCCGCCTTGCTCATGTCCGATCCTGGCGCGCATCTCGCCGCTGAATGCGAGCGCGGCCGCCTTCAGGGCGTCGCCTGAAATCAAATGCGCGGTGTCGAGTGAAGCGGGAGCGGTCGCCAAAGTCGTGGTCTCGGCGGCTGCCCGGTCGTCTTCGAGCAGTCCTGAACTCGCCCCGCATCCAGCTTGTAGAAAATCATGGTTAACAAATGGTTGCGGCCCAGCGGGACGGCTACTTCGCTGCTTACTTTGCCGCCTCCTTCGCCTTGGCGACGATGTCGGCCGGTGTGGCGTAAATATCCTTCACCAGCTTATCGACGTCCTCGCCGGAGACCGGGTTGACCTCGAGCTGGGTCTTGTCGGCTTCGGCGAGAAAATCCTTGTCCTGCATCGTGTCCATGAAGGCCTGCCGCAACACGGCCACCCTGTCGGCTGGCAGGTTGGGCGGTGCCACATAGGGCCGGCCCATCACCTGGCGGGCGAAGATCATCTTGAGGATCGCCCGCTGCTCGTCGGTTTTGGCGAAATCGAGCACCGAGGGCACGTCGGGCAGCTCGGGGTGCTTGTTGAGCGACAGCTGGACCAGCACGATCATCTTCTTCTCGTCGATCCAGGATTTGTGCGTTGACTTCACGCTCGACCACGACCAGCCGCAGCGGCCGTTGACCTCGCCGCGCTCCATCGCCATCACCACGTCGTTGCCGCCCGGATAGCCTTCGACGATCTTGAAATGGGTGCCCAGAATGCTGTTGAGCACGCGCGGGAATTGATCGGTGTCGGCGCTGGTGCCGGTGCCGCCAACGGCGAGCTCTTTGGTGAACAGGTCCTCGAATTTGGTGATACCAGAATCCTTCAGCGCCACGCAGACCGAGACCTCGTTGTTGGCGCTGCCGAGCCAATTGAACTTGACCGCGTCGAACTGATCGCCTTTGCCGATCAGCAGCGGATCGAAGGCAATGCCGCGGCCGAAGGTGGCGAACGCCGAGCCGTCCTGCGGCGCGACGCGATAGAGCCAATTGGCGAGGCGCAGGCTGCCGGCGCCTTCCATGTTGCGCGGTATCAAGGTCGGATTGCCGGGGATATGCGCGCCCATGTGGCGTCCGATCACGCGGGCGTAGAAGTCGTAGGCGCCGCCGGTCGAGTAGCCGATATATTCGTCGACGTTGCGGTTTTTGTAGAAATCTGCCGGGTTTTGTTGCGCGGCGGCGAAACCTGTTGCCCCGGAGAAGAGCAGCGCAGCCGCAATGGCAATATGATTTTGCGAAAGTCTCATGGTCCCCTCGTAACGCGCTCAAATGCGCAGACGTTCCGCGTTATTTGCGGCAACCGATGCGGCAATGCAACATCCCCACGCGGGCTTGACGCATCGGCGCCTTTGGTGCGCGATACCGGCTGTGGCAGGGGGGAAGCCGCTCGATGCAGCCGGATATGATCGCCAGCGCCTTGCATGCGCTGCATCTCCTGCTTGAGCCGACGCGGCTGTTGCTTCTGTTCGTCGGTGTGATCATCGGGCTTGCCATCGGCGTGCTGCCGGGCTTGAGCGGCATCGTCGGCTTGGCGATGCTGATCCCGTTCACCTACAATCTCGACGAATACACCGCCTTTGCGCTCTTGCTCGGCATGGCGGCAGTGATCACGTCGTCGGATTTCATCACCGCAGTGCTGTTCGGCGTGCCCGGCCATGTCGGCGCCGCCGCGACCGTGATCGACGGCCACGCCATGGCGCGCAAGGGCGAAGCCGGGCGCGCCTTCGGCGCCGGCTTTGCCGCCTCGCTTGCCGGCGGCGTGGTCGGCGCCATCGTGCTCGGCATCAGCATTCCGATCTTGCGGCCGCTTATGCTCTCCATCGGCTCGCCCGAGCTTTTGGCCTTCACGCTGTTCGGCATGTCGATGGTGGCGACGTTGTCCGGCCGCGCGCCGCTCAAGGGGCTGACCGCTGCCGGCCTCGGCCTGATGATTGCCATGGTCGGCTCGCGCTCGCAGACCGGCACGCTGCGCTGGACCTTTGGCTGGCTCTATCTGTGGGACGGCGTGCCGCTCATTCCGGCGACGCTCGGCATTTTCGCGCTGCCGGAGCTCTGCGAACTCGCGGTGTCGCGCCGGCGTATCGCCGGCGACAACGCGCCGAACATCAATCTCTCCAGCCAATGGCAGGGCGTGCGCGACGTGGCCGAGAATTGGTGGCTGGTGCTGCGCTGTAGCGTGCTCGGCACCGGGCTCGGCGCTATTCCCGGCATCGGCTCGGCGGTGATCGACTGGATCGCCTACGGTTATGCCCAGCGCACCGAGAAGAACGCGGAGACCTTCGGCTCTGGCGACGTGCGTGGCGTCATTGCGCCGGAAAGCTCCAACAACGCCAAGGAAGGCGGCCACCTGGTGCCGACCATCGCGTTCGGCGTGCCGGCCGGCGCGTCCATGGCGATCCTGCTCGGCGCCTTTCTGATGCACGGGCTGACGCCGGGGCCCGAAATGCTGACCAAGCATCTCGATCTCACCTACATGATCGTCTGGAGCCTGACGCTCGCGCATGTCATCGGCGCCGTCATTTGTCTCGCCTGCAGCCGCTATCTGGCGCAGATCTCGCGCATCCGGCCGGAAATCCTGCTTCCCATCATCATCGCGCTGGTGTTCGTTGCCGCCTTCGAGGGCGAGCACGATTGGGGCGACCTTTATGCGCTGGTGTTCTTCGGCGTCATCGGCTGGATCATGAAGCGGCTCGGCTGGCCGCGGCCGCCGATGGTGCTCGGCATCGTGGTCGGCGCGATCTTCGAGCGCTATCTGTTCATCTCGACCCAGCTTTACGGCTGGGGCTGGCTGTGGCGGCCGGCGGTGCTGGCGATTCTCGCTTGCGTGGTCTGGGCGCTGTACCGGCCGCTGTCGCAGATTGCCGTGACGCTGATCGGCCAATTGCGCGAGGTCGGCGGCAGAAAACCGCGGTTCGGCGCCGCGCCGGCGTTTTCGCTTGCCGTCATCGTGCTGATCGTCGCCGCCATCGCCTCGTCGGCCCGCTGGCCGCATGACGCCAAGATCGTGCCGCTCACAGCCTGCGGCATGGCGCTGGTCGCCGCCGTGCTCAATCTCGTCAACGAGCTATTCGGCCGCGAGCAGGCGGTCGATGCCCATGCCGACGCTACTGTGCAGGTGCTTGCTCAGACTGACGATCTCGGCATAGCGCCGGACGTCCTCCGCCGTCGCGCGATGTTTTTCTTCGTCTGGATGGCGCTGTTCATCGCTGCCGTCTGGCTGATCGGGTTCATCCCGGCAATCGCGGTGTTCGTGTTCGCCTATATGGCGCTCGGCTTCGGCGAGCCGCCGCTGCCGTCGCTGGGCTATGCCGCCGCCACCACGCTATTGTGCTGGGTAGTGTTTCACTGGGCGCTGGGCGTCGCCTGGCCGCAATCGCTGCTCGGCGATCTGTTCCCCGACCTGCGCGCCTACACCGGATTGATCTGAAGCCTGCGGCTCCCTCTCCCCGCGTGCGGGGAGAGGGTGGGGTGAGGGGGCCTCTC
>JBAUYI010000210.1:0-18842 GCA_049584715.1 Xanthobacteraceae bacterium | reverse complement strand
GCTCAAGTTGGCGCTCGGGCTGCCGCTCAAGCTGGCGTTCCGGTTGGCGGTCGAAGTGGCGTTCGGGTGGCCGTTCCGGCTGGCGCTCGGGCGAACGCTCTCGCGGCGGCCGCTCCGGCGCTTTGTTGCGCGTTTTCTTTTCCGGCGCCGGGGAGCTCGCAATGTCGAGATAGGTGCCGTTGATCTCGCCGCCGATGGTCTCGAGATCGATGGCGACGTCGCCCAATTCTTGGCTACTCAAGTCTTGGCCGAAATCGCCGACTTCCGGCGCGCGCGGTGCCGAAGGTTTTGAGCGGCGAAAATAGGAAAGAATATCCAACGCACCAATCTCGTGAGGCTCGCCGTCGAATCGGCGATGCGAATCGTCGATGATTTTGACTCTAGACCGGCAATTGTAACCGATTTTGCCGTCTAAGACGCCAGGGGTGGTTCATTGGTTCGGCTTGGCCGGCCCGCCCGGCGCGCCCGGGCCGATCGTCATGACATTGCCGCCGCCGCTTTGGCCCTGGTTCGGCTGGATCAGCGCGCGGACGCGGCTCGGCGTGGCGCCGCCGCCTTGGTTGTTGGATTCGACGCGGGCGTTTCCGGACACGGTGTCGACCACGACGCGCTCGCCGTGGATGACGTTCTGGCCCTGGCTGACCACGACATTGCCGGTCAGCGTGATGGTCTTGGCAATGAGGTCATAGACGCCGAGATCGCCGCTGGCGTTCTGATCCTTGGTGATGACGGTGACGCCGCCGCGCGCTTCGATACGCCGGATGTTCTGCGCGCCTTTCGGTCCGGCCGGGGCCGCGGCCGGCTTGGTGTCCGGTTTGGCGTCGGCCGGCGCGGTGCCGGCCTCCTTCTGCGCGATGCCGACCTCCTGGCCGTAGAACACCACCAGCTTCTGGCATTTCATCGTGGTGTCGCCCTGCACCACCTGAACGTCGCCGGAGAACGTCGCCATCTTGCTTTTGTCGCGCACTTCCAGCGACGCCGCTTCGATCTGGACCGGCTGATCCTTGTCCTGGCCGCCTTGGAGCAGGCTCTGCACCGGCGGCGCCGCAGCCGGTCGCGGCGCCTGAGCTGCGGCCAAACCCGGCGCCAGTAGCGCGAGCGTCACGGCACTAAGGTGCAGCAGGCGCGTCATTGGGTTTTTGCCTTGTCCGCATCCTGGTCCGGATGCAGCACCATCGAAACCCCGCCGTCGAAATGGATGACGTTGCCGTTTTCGGTGATCTCCATCCGCTTGGCGTTGAGGAAGCCGTTGAGCAGCTTCACCCAGACCGGCTTGTTCGACACCACATTGCCGGAGTGCATATCGACGATCGCCTCGTTGAGCCGCGCCGCATAGCCGGTGGAGGAGGCCAGCGCGATGTCCTCGTCGAGCACCAGCTTGTCGGCCTTCATGTCGTAGAGGCCCGACGGCGCGGTCATTTCCACTGTGCTCTTGTCCTCCATCTGCAGCCGGGCGTGCAGATGCTGCAGCTCCACCAGATCCGGCTTGTTGATGTCCTGGTTCGCGGTTTCCGCAGTGAACTCATAGGGGCGGGAATCGCTGGTGTAACCGGTGAGCTTGGGCGCCTGCATGGTGATCTTGGTGCCCTTGATCACCAGCTTGCCGAGCTCGCCGGGCAGGCGGATGGGGCCGACCGCGGGCATGTAATTGGCCGCCATCACGCCGAGCAGAACCACGGCGATCCCGGCCAGCACGATCACGCGCAAGGCGCGCACATACCGGCTGTGCCGCCGCGCCGCCCGATAGGCGCCGTCGGCGTCGCCGCGCGACGTGGTCGCCGAATCCGCAGCGAAGGCCGCGTCCCGTGCAGCGTCGGCAGGGTAGGCAGTGCTCACGTCATCGTCCTCTGGCCGTTGCCGCGCGTGCCCCCGATTCGGCCGGCAGAGCCTCATTTTAGCGGTTCTGCCCAGGCAAAGTCGCCTGCGAATGTGGCCCCGGCGGGGCCGGCGAATCTTTAAGCTTTACAAGTCATTGCCGGTGCCGAGCTAGGCCTCGACGCGGGCACCGGGGCTCAGGAATGGGCGAAAATGTCCTCATTGGCAAAGCCGGCGAGATCGAGCCGCACCCGATCGGGCAGGAAGCGGAAGCAGGCCGTGGCCAGCTCGGTGCGGCCCTCGCGCACCAGCATGGCGTCGAGCCGCGCCTTGAGCGCATGCAGATAGAGCACGTCGGCGGCGGCGTAGGAGGTCTGCGCCTCGGTCAGTTCGGTCGAGCCCCAATCGGACGATTGCTGCTGTTTGGAGATTTCGTGACCGAGCACTTCGCGCACCAAATCCTTCAAGCCGTGCTTATCCGTATAGGTGCGGACGAGCCGCGACGCGATCTTGGTGCAATAGACCGGCTCCGGCATCACGCCGAAGGTCTTGCAGATCATGCCGAGATCGAAGCGGGCGAAGTGAAAGATTTTGAGCAGCCGCGTATCGGCAAACAGCCGCTTCAGGTTCGGCGCGTCAGCCGCGCGCGGTGCGATCTGCACGACATCGGCCGAGCCGTCGCCGGGCGACAGCTGCACTACGCACAGCCGGTCGCGATTGAGATCGAGTCCCATTGTCTCGGTGTCGATGGCGATCGCGCCCGTATAGCGGGACGGGTCCGGCAAATCGCCGCGATGCAGGCGGATGGTCATGCGCCGCACTGAATATCGCAGTCGCCAGCGCACGTCAAAAAACCTGGCGCGTCAAAAAAGCATGACACTTCAAAAGGCGGACGCTTGCGCTCGGCGATGCTAGGATCAAGCCGCCCGTCGGCGATCCGGCGGGAAATGGGCCAGGTAGACAAGCTAAGGGAATCACGCCCGATGAATCCACGGATCGTCCTGGCAACAGCAGCCGTGCTGGCCATTGCGGTTTCGCCGGGCGCCGCACAGACGCTCACGCAGCCCAACCCGCAGACCAAGACACCGCCGCCCGCGGCCGCCGCGAAGTCGCGACCGACCGGGCACGTGAAAACCTGCGACGCTTATGGCGCCGGCTTCAGGAATATCCCCGGCACCGACGCGTGTCTCAAAATCGGCGGCGGCGTGACGGTCGACGTCGGTCGCTGACTCTTCACGCTTTATTCCGCACGCCGCTCCGCTCATGCGGCTGCTAGCGTCATGTTCAAAAACGCGCAACTTGCGCACCGTCAATTCATCGACCTCGAGCGCGCCGAAACGTGCCTTCTTGATCACCATGCGGCCGACCGCAAGGCGGCCGATCGCCAGCGCACCGATGGCGACCGCGCCGAACGCTGCCGCGCCCAGCGCCAGTGCCAACAGGCTGGCCGCGGGAACGGGTTTGGATCGCTCCGTGATGTCGCGCGCCATTTTTGACCTCCATGAGCTTAAAGCCAGCTGCCGTCGTTAGAGCGCGCAGTCGCGAGCCTAACCGGAGAGGCGGGAACAAAGTTCCTCGGGCCGCTTGGTCTTGCACTCTTGCCCTCGTTGGCGCTGTCCAAATTCTGAGCCTTCTGTCTAAAACTTAACCTCGCAACTGCGCCGATCAGTCTTACATATCCATCATCATCGACAGCGGCCTCGTGCCAGGCGTCGGTGGCTGAGAGCCCGGTAGCGCTCCCGCCTGTTTCAGCGGAGTAGCGCATGCCGTATGACGAGCCCTCAATTCGCGCCATCGAGCGCTCGCCCTTGGTGCCTGACAGGGGGCCGACCATCGTGTGCCGTACCTGCGGCGACACCATGAGGCACTTCCGCACCATCTCCAGACTTGGAGTGCGGCCGGAAAAGTTCATGTTCCGCTGCCCTTCCTGCAAAGGGGTCGACACAAAGGAACTCAAGCGGGTGGCGTAAGGGTGCCCCGGTCGGCACCCGGTCAATGCAATGAACCATGTGTGGTCACGAAGCGTTGCTTATCCAGAATCGGACATCTCATGCGTATCCATCTCGGTTGCGAGCTCCACTTCGAATTTCCGCAACCGACGCCGATGATCTTGACGTTGAACGTGCACTTCTCGCGCGCCTCCGAGCTGGAGCATCCGGATTATCTGATAACGAACCCTCCAGTTCCCGTTGCCAGCTACCGCGACAGTTTCGGCAATTGGTGCAACCGCCTCGTTGCGCCCGGCGGGCATTTCAGCCTCGGCACGGACGCCATCATTCGCGACTCAGGTCTGCCGGATCCGGTCGAGCTGGATGCCCAGCAGCACCAGGTCCGGGACTTGCCGTCGGACGTTTTACTGTTTCTGCTCGGCAGCCGTTACTGCGAGACCGATCGTCTCGGCGACGAGGCGTGGCGGCTGTTCGGCGACACGCCGCCTGGTTGGCCGCGGGTGCAGGCGATCTGCGACTTCGTCCAGAATCACATCACGTTCGGCTACGAGCATTCACGGGCCACCAGAACGGCCTGTGAAACATACGCCGAGCGCAGGGGGGTGTGCCGCGACTACGCGCATCTTGCCATCACGTTTTGCCGCTCTTTGAACATCCCGGCGCGCTATTGCACCGGCTACCTGACCGATGTCGGCCTGCCGCCGCCCTATCCGCCCAATGATTTTGCGGCGTGGATCGAAGTCTATCTCGGCGGCCGCTGGCATATGTTCGATCCGCGCAACAATGCGCCGCGGATCGGGCGCATCCTCATCGCCCAGGGCCGCGACGCCGCGGACGTGCCGCTGACCCACACCTTTGGCCCGGGAACCCTGTCGGGGTTTAGCGTCTGGGCCGATGAAGTGCCGCCGGAATGAACGCCAGAGCATGATCCCGAAAAGTGGAAACCGGTTTTCGGATAAGATCATGCTCAAACAAAATTCCAGGCTATGATCCAATTCAATTGAATTCGATCATAGCCTAGGCGCCGGTCGCCGCTGCCGTCGTGACCTTCACGGCGACTTTCATGGCCAGGTAATCCGCCGCGGTCCCGAACCATGTGCCTTGCAGAGGAATGGCCTCGCGGGGGTGATGCGCGACCGCGACGCGGATGAGTTTTTCATTGCCGACGCTGCCGCCCGACGGATCGAAGTCGACCCAGCCAGGTCCTGGAACGTAGACCTGGACCCAGGCATGGGTATTGCCGCCGGCGGCACAATCGTCGTCGTCATCGTCATCGGCCAAATGCAGGTATCCGGACACGAAGCGAGCGGCAATGCCGCGGGCGCGAAGCGCCGTTATCATGAACACGGCGAGATCGCGACAACTGCCGCTGCCGAGATTGAGCGTGCAGACGGGAGGCTGGATACCCTTCTCGTGCCGCGAGACGTGCTTGAAGGTCCGCCTGATGGTCCGCGTCATGTCGCCGAGCAGCGCGTGGGTGTCGGCAGAGCCGTCGTCGCGGAAGAACGTGGCGCTCCAGCGATCGATCGCGGGATGCGGCGACAGCGGCTGGATAAAAGGCTCGAGGCCGGGCCGATCTTCCGGCGCGTAGACAAACGGAAAAGTGTGGGCAAAATCCTTTATATCGGTTAAGCGAAAGCCGGCAGGCGCATGGTCGAGACGAATAGTGCTGACAAAGCGCAACTCGCGGGCGCGGTCGCCGAAATGAGCGGTCGCCACGTGATTGCCGAGGCTGTCCCGCGTCCAAGCCAGTTGCTTCGGTTTTGGCGTGATTTCGAGTTCCGCTGCAATCACCTTTTGATCGTCGTCGTCGCGCGGCCGCAACATCATCCGGTGCTCGCCGAATGCGACCGGCTGATTATAATGATAAGTCGTAACGTGTCTGATGTTGCGAATCGGCATTGCCGTCCCAAGATAATGGATACGCCCGCAACATCCATTGCAGCCGCAATCCTCTCCACAACATGCATGTCTTGGGCCAAGTATTGCGAGCGCCGGCTCGCAATTGAGCGCGTCGGCCGCAAGGCCGGGGCGCCCAATGATGGTCATGTCGCCGCGTGCTTGGGGGCCGTTCGCTCGCGCTTGCGGCCCCAGGAATTAACCCAGTCCTCGACCTCTTGGTGCGGAATGCCATTACCGCGATCGAGCGACACCATGGCCCGCTTGACGCCGGCGACCTGCCACTCATTCACGTCGAGATACGCGTTGAGCGCCTCGGCGGCGAGAAACGAGCGGCTGCGCCCGGTGCTCTTGGCGAGCTTCTCCAGGCGCTTCTTGACTTCGGGCTCAACGCGGACGGTGAAGGTTGTCGACGGCATGGTTTCCATACTCTGTATTCGAATGTGTACATGGTAGCACACCGGCGCGTGTAGGCAATGCGAGCAACTGGCGCCCGCGTATGATTCGCAAAAAGAATATGGTGCGACGTTCGTTGTAATGGCTTTTTGGGCGACCATTTGGCTAAAAAGTTTTTTGGCCACATCTGGCCCATTCTTAAGGACGGCGTTTGTTGCCGGCTTCCTCGATCCTTCTCTGCTCCGCCTCTGACAGCGTCGCCCAATACATCTTAAAGTCCTCGGCGACTCTTTCGATTGCTTCCGTCGAGTACCCAAGCGGTCTACCAAAAAGTCCGTTTATGTTGTGAAAGACCTCGATTACTTCTTCAATTTTGGCGGACATCTTGTCTAATTCGCCCGCCATCTGTTCATATCCCGTTTTGGTAAGTAGTAGGTCGATCCGGGGTTTGAAGTAGCGGTGTGCAAGTTCATTTCTGATGTCGCAAACTTCATTTAATCTATCGAGAAGATCGGGAGGCAGCGTCGTCACTTCGCAAAGGCGGGTTCTCAGTGTGCCCATGGTCAGTCTCTGATAACGGGGCATCGAACTGTTTTTGTCTGACCATGTCTTGTCGCCATTGAGCATCTCACACATGAACAAAACATCGGCTAGTCTATGCTCAAGCACTTGGCACTTCATAATTGCGTATCCGAGGTGAGCCCAGACAGTTATTTTTTCTTGGTAAGTCGAGTGCGCACGGTCTTCTGTTTTGGCGCTCATGGAAGCTACCAGGCTATCGAAATGGTACGAGTTAGACGGGTAGTTCCTTTTTGTGATTGCGTCCAGTTGCTCCTTTTCCTCCTTCGGGGGAACGTGACGGGACTATCGGAAAATTCTTTTGCGGAAATTTTCTAAGCTCGATTTTCGAAGATTTCCGATCGGCCAAAACGAAAAAAACCAAGAACACAAAAGTCATTTCGCTTGTTTTCGCGATCGAGCGACTTTTCGGCGTCGAATCGTGGAGAGCGGCCAAAACCTCGGTTGAATTTGTCGAGGGTCGCGCGCGTCGGCGCTGCTTTCCCTTCGTGCCTCGCTATCCCCTGCCTGGGCTGTTGCTTGCCCTTGATATGCCTGCCCGATCCCAGGTCTTTCCCAGCGCGCCGAAGCGCAAAGCCGCCACCCGCGCGCTGCCCACATGCGCGCGTGAGGCGGCTGAACAACTATGAAACACCTTGATGGTGCCCAGGAGAGGACTCGAACCTCCACGCCTTGTGAGCGCTAGTACCTGAAACTAGTGCGTCTACCAATTCCGCCACCTGGGCTCGCCGGGATAGGTACGGAGCGGTCTGAAGCTTGTCAATCGAACGGCTTATACATCTGTACAGGGGTTGAATGATCCTGTATTTCCGCCGCCGATGACCGCAAAAAGCAAGCTCGAAACCCTCGTCACCGTGTTCGGCGGCTCAGGCTTCCTCGGCCGCCACGTGGTGCGGGCGTTGGCGCAGCGGCAATACCGCATCCGCGTCGCGGTGCGACGGCCGGAGCTCGCCGGCTTTCTGCGGCCGATGGGCCGGGTCGGGCAGATCCACGCGGTGCAGGCCAATGTGCGCTACCCGCAGTCGGTCGCGGCCGCGGTGCGCGACGCCGACATCGTCATCAACCTGGTCGGCATCCTGTTCGAGCGCGGCCGCCAGCGCTTCGACGCGGTGCAGGCCGAAGGTGCCGAGGCGGTGGCGCTCGCCGCCAAGGCCGCCGGCGCGCAACTCGTTCACGTCTCGGCGATCGGCGCCGATGCGAACGCGCCATCGCACTATGCGCAGTCCAAGGCGGAAGGCGAGCGGCGGGTTCTTGCCGCGCTGCCCGATGCCACCATCATGCGGCCGTCGATCGTGTTCGGCCCCGAGGACGACTTCTTCAACCGCTTCGCAGCGCTCGCCCGCATGGCGCCGGCGCTGCCGCTACCCGGCGGCGGCCAGACACAGTTTCAGCCGGTGTTCGTCGGCGACGTCGCCGAGGCCATCGCCAAGGCGGTCGACGGCGATACCAGGCCGGGGGCGATCTACGAATTGGGCGGGCCGGATGTGCGCACGTTCAAGGCGTTGATGGAGTTCACGCTGGCGACGATCCAGCGCCGCAGGCTCTTGGTGCCGGTGCCGTTCGCGCTCATGAAGCTGCAAGCGACATTGCTGCAGGTCCTGCCGAAGCCGCCGCTCACGCCCGACCAGGTCGAATTGCTCAAGCGCGACAATATCGTCTCGGAAGACGTCAAGCGCGACGGCCGCACGCTGGAAGCGCTCGGCATCGTGCCGGAATCGATGGCCGCGATCGTGCCGTCTTATCTGTGGCGCTTCCGCAAGAGCGGCCAGTTCGATCCGCACACGGCGTAGCCGTCGTCCCCGCGAACGCGGGGACCCATAATCACAGGTCGTATAGTTCTACACGGACGGTGGCTATGGATTCCCGCCTTCGCGGGAATGACGCCAGGCGCGATCAAGCCTCGTATTTGAACGACAGCGCGACGCGGGTGCGGAAGGCCAAAACCTTGCCGTTCTCCACCCGCATGTCCATCTTGGTGACTTCGGCCACGCGCAGATCGCGCAGCGATCCGGCGGCGGTTTCCACCGCGCGGCGGCCGGCGTCCTCCCATGATTTCTCGCTGACGCCGACGACGTCGACAATCCGGTAAACGCTGTCCGTTTGTTTCTTCGCCATTGAAGCGGTCCTTTCGCGGATGAGACGCGTACGCAATATGGCGCCGCGCGACGTCATCTTAGCTCAGACCCAGGCCGCTTTCACATCCCAATCGCCAGCGCGATCAAGCCGAGTGCGCCGACGATGATCCGCCACCAGGCGAACAGCGCAAAGCCGTGCCGCGACACGTAGCCGAGCAGCGTCTTGACCACGAACCAGCCGCAGATGAAGGACACCGCGAAGCCTATGGCGATCAGCAGCGTGTTGCTGCCGGCGGCGAATTCGTGACGGTTCTTGAAGGCTTCGAACGCGAAGGCGCCGACCATGGTCGGCATTGCCAGCCAGAACGAGAATTCCGTCGCCGCGCGCTTGTCGGCGCCAAACAGCATGGCGCCGACGATGGTGGCGCCGGCGCGCGATACGCCCGGCACCATGGACAGGCACTGGATCACGCCGATGCCCAGATACATCAGCAGCGGGAATTTGGTGGCGTCGTGGTAGCGCGGCTTGAGGTCGAGCCGGTCGATCCACAACAGCACGAAGCCGCCGATCAGCAGCATGATGCAGACGATCCAGACGTTGAACAGCACGCCCTTGATGAAGCCGTACAATAGCGCGCCGAGTACCATGGCGGGAAAAAACGCGATCAGCACGCCGATGATGAAACGCTGCGCCTCGGGGTCGTTGAACATGCCGAGGAACAGCTTCCACAGCCGCCCGAAATAGATCGACAGCAGCGCCAGGATGGCGCCGAGCTGGATCAGCACCGCGAAGGACTTGCCGAAATCGTCGTCGTCGAAACCGAAGAAATGGCCGACCAGCAGCAAATGCCCGGTCGAGGACACCGGGATGAACTCGGTCAAGCCCTCGACGATACCGAGGAAGATCGCCTTGATTACGTCCAACGTCATAGGTAGCTCCGCGGCGGGAAAGGGGCCGGCGAGGTTGCCTGCGCCGTGTCGTCGCCTATAAGGGGATGATCGTTAGGTCGGGGATCAGGCATCAGCGATCAGGGATCAAGAATCAAGGGGGAATGTATCAGCCGTCAAATGTCGAGTCTCAGCGGCAAAGCAGGTTCTTGATGCCCGATGCCTGATGCCCGACACCTGATGCCTGATCCAGACATGCTGACACTGTTTCACCATCCATTCTGTCCGCACTCGCGTTTTGTCCGGCTCGTCTTGGAGGAGCTCGGGCAAACCCCGCGCCTCGTCGAGGAGCGGACCTGGGAGCGGCGCCAGGACTTCCTGGTGCTCAATCCCGCCGGCACCACGCCGGTGCTGGTGGAAGAAGGCGCGCCGCCGGTTCCGGGCGCAGCCCTCATTGCCGAATATCTCGGCGAGACGCGCGGCGGCGAGCTTGCGAAACTGGGGCTGATGCCGCCCGAGACCGGCGCCCGCGTCGAAGTCCGCCGCCTGACCCATTGGTTCAACGACAAGTTCTTCGACGAGGTCTCCGGACCGCTGGTGATGGAGCGCATCTACAAGCGCTACATTCCCGCCGCAAAGGGCGGCGGCCCACCCGATACCGACACGCTGCGTGCCGCGCGCGTCAATATTCGCTACCATCTGGCCTATATCGGCTGGCTGGTGCGCACCCGCGACTGGCTCGCCGGCGAAAGCCTGACTTTTGCCGATCTGGCTGCGGCGGCGCATTTGTCCGTCGCCGATTATCTGGGCGAAGTGCCGTGGGACGAAGACAAGACCGCGAGGGCCTGGTACGCGCGAATAAAATCGCGGCCGTCGTTCCGCGCGCTGCTCACCGAGACGCTGGCGGGGCTGCAGCCGGCGCCAAGCTACGCCGATCTCGACTTCTGACGCCGGCTGAGCTCAAAGCGGCGCTCGCCGAGGCTGCCCGCGCCCAAGGCTTTGACGTCATCGGCGTGGCGCGGCCCGATGCGATCCCGTTAGCCGCCGAGCGGTTGCGAACCTTCCTCGCCGAAGGCGCCCATGGCGACATGGATTGGATGTCGGCCAAGGCCGATCGCCGCGGCGATCCGCGCGCGCTATGGCCGGACGTGCGCGCGGTCGTCATGCTCGGCGTCAATTACGGCCCGCGCGGCGATCCGCTCGCGATCCTGCAACAGCGCACGCGGGGCGCCATCTCGATCTATGCCCAGGGCGACGATTACCACGAGGTGATCAAGCCGCGGCTGAAAAATCTCGGCCGCTGGCTGATCGAACAAGCCGGCGGCGACATCAAGGTGTTCGTCGATACCGCAGCCGTGATGGAGAAGCCGCTCGCCGAAGCGGCGGGGCTCGGCTGGCAGGGCAAGCACACCAATCTGGTGTCGCTCGAGCTCGGCTCCTGGCTGTTCCTCGGCGCCATCTTCACCACGCTCGACTTGCCACCTGATACACCGGCGCGCGATCATTGCGGCACCTGCCACGCCTGCCTCGACGTCTGCCCGACGGAAGCGTTTCCGGCGCCGTACCGGCTCGATGCGCGGCGCTGCATTTCCTACCTCACCATCGAGCACAAGGGCGCCATCCCGCGCGAACTGCGCGCGCTGATGGGCAACCGCATCTACGGTTGCGACGATTGCCTGGCGGTCTGTCCGTGGAACAAGTTCGCTCAGGCCGGCCGCGAGATGAAGCTCGACGCGCGCGAGGTGTTGCGCGCGCCGGCGCTCGCCGAACTGGTGCAGCTCGACGACGCCGGCTTCCGCGCGTTGTTCAGCAAAAGCGTGGTCAAGCGCATCGGCCGCAACCGTTTCTTGCGCAACGTGCTGATCGCGATCGGCAATTCCGACGACGCAAGCCTTGCCGGCGAGGCCGAGCGATTGCTCGGCGATGCTTCGCCAATGGTTCGCGGTGCCGCGGTGTGGGCGCTCGGCCGTCTCGACCGCGCGCGGCTTGAACGCTGCAAGGCGAAACGTCGCGCCACCGAATCCGATCCCGAGGTCGTTGCCGAATGGGCGGCGGCGTGCGAGTGACACCATGCTGATCTGTTTCGGTCTCGGCTATTCGGCGCAACATTTCGTCGAAACCTTCGGCCAAAAGTTCGACCCCATTGTCGGCACCGCGCGCAGCGCCGAGCGCGCCGCCGCGTTGAACGCGCATCCGTCGGGACGGCTGAAGGCGCTCGTCTTCGACGGTGCCGCGGTGGTGCCGGACTTGCGCAGCGCCATTGCCGAGGCCGATGCCGCGCTGGTTTCGGTTCCGCCGGATGAGAACGGCGATCCGGTGCTGCGTGCCTGCGGCGATGATTTGGCGCACGCGCAACGGCTGCGCGACATCGTCTATCTTTCCACCCTGGGCGTTTATGGCGACCACGGCGGCACCTGGGTCGACGAGGCAACGCCGCCGCAGCCGGGCGCGGCGCGCAGCCGCGACCGGCTCGCCGCAGAGCAAGCGTGGCTGGAACTCGGCGCGCGCCACAACATCGCGGTCGCGATCTTGCGCCTCGCCGGAATTTACGGGCCCGGACAAAACGCGCTGGTGCAAATCGCGCGCGGCAGCGCCCGCCGCATCGTCAAGCCGGGTCAAGTGTTCAACCGCATCCACGTCGGCGACATCGCCCAAGCCATCGACGCCGCCTTCGCGCGCCGGGCGTCCGGAATTTTCAACGTCGCCGACGACGAACCGACGCCGACGGCCGATCCGATCGTCTTTGCCGCGCAGCTCATGGGTGTCGCGCCGCCGCCGGAAATTCCGTTTGCGGAAGCGGCACCAACGATGTCGCCGATGGCGCTAAGTTTTTGGCAGGGATGCCGCAGGGTGCGTAACGACAAGCTCAAACGCGAACTCGGCGTCAGCTTGCGCTATCCGACTTATCGAGAGGGGCTGCGCGCACTGTTCGAGGCGCGGTAAGCTCGGTCTGCGTTTCCCGGATGCGGTGCAGCACGAAGTGGTGCGCCGCTGATCCGGGATCGTCGCAGACTCAGAGCTTGTTGCGATCCCGGGTCTGCAGCGCATCACAAAGCGCGCGCAAGACGCGCGTGAACGCGCTTATGGCGCTGCGCTGCGCCCGGGAAACGAGCGCGTCAATGCAAGCTCGGCCCCTTCAGAAACCGATTGCGCTCGCTCGATTTCACCCGCACGTCCATGGTGTCGCCGTCGCGGTAGATCGAGACCGGCACGTCGACGCCGGCTTCGCCCTGGGCCCAGACGCGGCGGAAGAAGCCGGCGAGGTCGCGCACTTCCTTGCCGGCGACCGAGAGCACGATGTCGCCGGTGCGCAAGTCGGCCTTCTTGGCCGGTCCCTTGTCGGCGAGGCCAACGATGACCAGGCGGTTCTCGACCTCGGTGGCGTAAAGCCCGAGCCACGGCCGCGGTGGCGCGTTGCGCCGGCCGAACTTCATCAGGTCGTCGAGGATCGGATTGAGCAGATCGATCGGCACGATCATGTTGATATTCTGCGCCTGGCCCTTTTCCACCGCGTGCTGCAATTGCAGCGAGCCGACGCCGAGGAGCTCGCCGGCCGGCCCGATCAGCGCGGTGCCGCCCCAGTTCGGATGCGCCGGCGCGGTGAAGATCGCTTCGTCGAGCACGTATTCCCAATAGCCGGCGAATTCCTGCTTGGCGACGATGCGGGCGGCGACCGAGCGCTGCCGGCCGCCGGCGCCGGCGACCACGACGCGCTCGCCGATCGCGGCCGCGGCGGATTGGCCGATTTCCAGCGCCGGCATGTCGAGCTTGGCGAGCGCCTGAACGAGGCCGAAGCCGGTCTCCTGGTCGTAGCCCAACACATGGCCGGGCACGGAGCGGCCGTCGTTGAGACTGAGCCAAATCGTCTCGGCTTCCGTAATCAGATAGCCGATGGTCAGCACCAAGCCGTTGCCGCGAATAAGCACGCCGTTGCCGGCCCGTTCGGTGCCGAGCGTCTCCGCGGTGTAGGCGTCGCCCGGAATGATGGCGCGCAGCCCGACCACGGCGTTGAAAGCTCGATCGAGATCGTAGCCGTAATCTTCCGGCTTCGGTTGCGCGGAGGCCGGCACCTTCCAGTCGCTCAAGGACGGCATCTGATATTCCCTTGCCTGCGGCATGAGACCGTTCGCTTCCTTTTAGCCGAGAAAGCGCGGCTGCAACATCCTGAGTCTACCGCGCCGATACGCGCGAAGCGAGCGCCGCCGGGTCAGTTTTTCTTCTCGGGCGCCTAGAACGAAATCGCTTCGGATTGAAGCGTTTTCGTTCTAGCATTTTGGTGGAGCATGATCTTTCGGAAAACCGGCTTCCACTTTTCCGGATCATGCTCTTAGGGCTTCTTTTCCAGCTCATCGAGTTGCTTCTCGAGCGCCGGCAGGCTCGCCACCAGCTGGCAATTGGCTTGGTCGCTGGCCGCTTGTTTTTGCACCTGATCCCAGCGCTCGGCGGCGTCCTGTTCGGTCCACGGCCGGCGCTTCTCGGGATTGAAGACCTGTTGCTTGGCGAGATTGTCCAGCGAGTGGTGATACTCCTCCAGATCGAGGACGCGATCGCGCGCCTGGAAATAAAAATGCTTGCCGTCGAGCTCGTTGCAGAATTTCAATCCGCCAGCGAAGGTCTGCTTCGCCATGCGCGCATCGAAAATCTTGCCCTTGAGGTCGTCGACGGCCTGATTTTGCGCGCGCACCGGTGTCAAAGGAGCAAGGCAAGCAAGGATCAGGCAAGCGGGCAACAGGCATAGAGCCATCGCGCCGCAGGCAAAACGCATCACGTCAATGTCTCCTGGAACTCTGGTCGCGCCTTATGATTCCCGGCGTTCGACCGCATGGTAACAGCCTTGCGGTAGGACCCAAATCGTTAGGGTTTGATTCACGCTATCGGCGTTGAAATCGCCGTTGTGCCGCCTGGTTGCGGCCCGCGGCGTCGTCTGCTGCTTTATTGCCTTTTTCCTGCCCCATCTTCCGCCAAGGTTGCCGCTAGAAAAATGCGGGTGTCGTTTTTGGGATTTGCCTTGGGGGATCTGCCTTGCGTTCAAGCCTCAGCGTTGTCGTCGTAGCGTTTGCGCTAGCCGGTTCCATCGGCGGCGCCGCGGCCCAGTATTATCCGCCGCCGCCTCCCGGTTACCCGCCGCCCTATGCACAGCCAGGCTATGCGGCCCCGCCGTTGCCGCCGCCCGGCGCGATCTACGATCCGCGCGACGACGGCTACGACGCGCCGGTCGGCGGCCCCTACGTGCCATATCCGCCGCCGCCGGCAGCCCGCGTCTATCCTGGCTCGTACGACGGATTGCCGCCGCAGCCGGCGCCGACCGTCGAAGGCTTTCAGCGGCCGCCAGCCGACATCTCCGGCCGTCCCGGATCGGAGGACGTCACCGGCACCGTGCGCACGCCGACCTATGCTTCGCCGCCCGCGGCCGCGCAAAGCCGCAACGCGGTCATCGCCGCGCTGCCGCCGGACGAGCAGCCCGAGACCGGGCCGCGCAAGGAATTGCCCCCGCAGTTCCGCCGCCAGGTCGTGGATTACGTCACCAAGGAGCCGGCCGGCACCATCATCATCGATACGCCGCACACTTACCTTTACTTCGTGCTCGGCAACAACCAAGCGATGCGTTACGGCGTCGGCGTCGGCCGCGAAGGTTTTACCTGGGCGGGCGCCGAGCGCGTCACCCGCATGAAGGAATGGCCGGACTGGTTCCCGCCGAAGGAGATGATCGAGCGTCAGCCCTATCTGCCGCGCTTCATGGCCGGCGGCGATACCAATCCGCTCGGCGCGCGCGCGATGTATCTCGGCAATACGGTCTATCGCATCCACGGCACCAACCAGCCGTCGACCATCGGCACCTTCGTGTCCTCGGGCTGCATCCGGCTGACCAACGACGATGTCGAGGACCTGTTCAGTCGGGTCACCGTCGGCACCCGCGTCGTCGTGTTACCCGGCTCGGCGCCGGGTTCGGCCTCGGCGCAAAGCACCATCACGCGCTAGACAATCCGATTTACATGGTCCGGCCGACGCTTCAGCGTCGGCCGGATTTTTCTTTGCATTTTTTGCATTGAATTTCCGCCGACTCAGTTAGTGTCGCGGCCGTTGGGCCGCCGGAATGTAGGCCGGCCATAGTTCGTCGAAGACGCGCGTAACCGCGCTAATGGCGGCGCCATCTGCCCTCGCGATGATCTGCATCTCAGTGACGCGTGCTTCGCTGAAGATCGCGCGGCCGTAATGCGAGGTCGAATGTTTCCCAATGTCCGTCTTTTGATCGCGGCTGTGGTCGCCTCGGTCGTGGCGCTGAGTTGCGGCTTCGGCTTGTTCGCCGCGTTCCGCGTCAATCACGAGCCGTTGAGCCGGCTGGCGACTGGCGCCGCGCCGCTGCAACTGGCCGCCGGAAATCCGATGCCGTCCGTCGCGCTGCCCGCGCCCGCCGATTCGTTCGGCGACCGTTTCCCTTTGAATCAGGCCGCCGCCGCATCGCCGGAGACGCCGCCACGCCAGCTCGAACACGACGACAGCGTCGAACCGCCGAGCGCTGCCGCCAGCGCCACCGCGATGCCTTCCGAAACCGACGCCGTCGAGCCGACGCAGCCCACCCCAGTCGCACAGGTCCCCGCCACCATGCCGGATGCGAAGCCGGACGACCTTGCCGTCACGCGCAGTGAACCGACCACGCCGAGCCAACCGCCGCCGGCTGCCACGGAGACTGCGGCAACGGAGCCGCCGGCTGAGCCAGCCGCGGCCGCCGAGCCGACCGCGCCCACGGAACAAGCCAGCCAAGAACCCAATCCTGACGCCAAGCCCGACATCAAGCCCGATACCGCGACGAAGACCGCGGCCGAACCGCCACCTCCGGAGGTCCATCCTAAGGCCGCCCACCGGCACCGCCTTGCCGCCAAGGCGCAACGTGCGCGCCAGGCGCGCGCGATCGCCCAACCCGGCATCCAGCCGTCCGGAATCGGCGGCCCATTGGTGCCACTGCCGAACCGTCTTGCCTCAAGGCCGCCTCGCACCGGCCAGGCCCGTGCGCCCGTTCAACCGGTCAGCCAGCCTTCAGGCGTCGGCGGCCCGTTCGTGCCGCCGACGGGCCATTGAGCACCGGCCAGTTTTCCGCGTGGCATTGATGGCGGCGCGCGCCGAGACCACATAGAGTTCCGCGCCCGGCATCATCACAAAACAGAACATTCCCGCGTGGTCCCGCTTTCCGTCCTCGATTTGTCGCCCGTTACCACGGCCACGCCCGGATCGGTGGCGCTGCGCAATTCGCTCGATCTGGCGCGGCTCGCCGACCGGCTCGGCTACAAGCGCTATTGGGTCGCCGAGCACCACAATCTGGCGCACATCGGCAGTTCCGCGCCTGAGATCATGATCGGCCAGATCGCAGCGATAACGTCGCACATGCGCGTCGGCTCGGGCGGCGTGATGCTGCCGAACCACGCGCCGCTGATGGTCGCCGAGCGCTTCAAGGTGCTGGAGGCGCTGTTTCCCGGCCGCATCGATCTCGGCCTCGGCCGCGCGCCGGGCACCGATCAGGTTACCTCTTATGCGTTGCGTGCCCGGCAGGACCCACGCCAAGGCGACGATTTCCTCGAACGGTTCCAGGAACTTCTGCTGCTCGAGCGCGGCGGCTTCCCGGAAGGACATCCGTTCCGCAACGTGCACGCGGTGCCGGCCGATGTCGCACTGCCGCCGATCTGGCTTCTGGGTTCGAGCGGCTACAGCGCCGAGCTCGCCGCCGCCGTCGGCATGGGTTTTTCTTTCGCCTATCATTTTGCCGATTACGACGCGGCAAGCGCCATGCTCAGCTATCGCAACCATTTCAAGCCGTCGGCAACGCTCAAGGAACCCTATGCCATCCTCGGCACCGCGGTGATCGCAGCCGACAGCGACGCCGAAGCTGACCGCATCGCAGCAAGCGCCGAACTGCATTATGTGTACCGCGCCAAAGGGGAGTATCGGCCGCTCGCCTCGCCCGAGGAAGCCGCCGCCTATCCTTATACGCCGGCCGATCGCGCGAGCATCGCGCGTCAGCGCACCCGTCTCGTGGTCGGCGGTATCGAGAAAGTGATGGGCCGTCTTCAGGCGCTGATCGAAGCCACCCGTGCCGACGAATTAATGATTACCACAATGGTTTACGACCACGCGGCGCGCAAGCACTCCTATCAGCTGTTGGCCAAGGCATTCGCGCTGGTGCCGCAATCGTGAACTTCGGACGGCGTCACGGCTGTGTCTTCTATGAACCATAATGGATTAATTTCGACGGCACGGGGTGTGGCGTGGTGGTGCGGGGCTTCAGTGTTCTGTAAGATTTTACTGTTCGAATCTGGGTTCCTTTGGCCGGGGGCTGACATTGCGTACTGAATATAAACACGACGCTTTGCGTCTTCGCCGGCGCGCCTTGACCGGCAGCGTTTACGCTCTCGGTTTCGTGGTCGCAGTGACGCTGGCCGCGCCGGCTTCCGCGAAGGTCCGGCATAAGCCGGAGCCCAAGGAAACCGAGCACGTCAGCAAGGATCCGTTCGGCACTATCCCGAAAGGTCCGATGCAAATTGTCATTTCCATCAATCAGCAGAAGCTCCACCTCTACAGCGACGGCAAAGAAGTCGCCGACACGCTGGTCGCCACCGGCGTGCCCGCGCTGCCGACGCCGACCGGTGTCTTCAGCGTCATCGGCAAGGAGAAGTTCCACCGATCGAATATCTACAGCGGTGCGCCGATGCCATTCATGCAGCGCATCACCTGGTCCGGTGTCGCCCTGCACGAGGGCGAGAATATCGGTCATCCGGCGTCGCACGGCTGCATCCGCATGCCGCGCGAATTTGCCATGAAGCTGTTCAGCGTCACCAAGGTCGGCGTTCGCGTCATCATCGCGCGCAACGAATTGAAGCCGGTCGCGTTCGCGGATGCACATCTGTTCGTGCACAAGGCGATGCCGGCTCCCGCTCCGGCCGCGGCGGCTCCCGCTGCGCCGGAAGCCACCAGGACCGCGCAGGCCAACGACGACAATAAGAAGACCGATGCCGTCGCCGCTCCGAAGCTCGAAGCGTCGGCCGCTGCCGCACCGGCTCCGGCGATGCCGGAACCGACGAAGGCCGCGCTGATCACCGACGCCGCCAAACCGACCGATGCCGCCGAGCCGGCGAAGGTCGAAACTGCGACCCCGGTTGCACCCGCCGCAACGGACACCGTTGCGCAGGCCGCTGGCGAGAGCAAAACGCCGGCCGCCGTCGAGCCGCCGAAATCCGAGGCTGCGCCGCCC
>JBAUYI010000209.1:0-24256 GCA_049584715.1 Xanthobacteraceae bacterium | reverse complement strand
ATGTAAGACCGCCGCGCATCCATCGGCCGCGCCGGCGAACGGCGCCAGTCCCAGCTGCGGATCGGCACGGCGGCAGGGCGAAACGCCGCGATGGTCGCCGAGCCGCCGGTCGTCGCCGCGCGCGCGCCCTCGCGGGCGAGCGCTGATTTGAGCGCCGACACGATCAGCGCGCGAACGAGGCCCGCATTGCGAAAGCGCACCTCGGCCTTGGCCGGATGCACATTGACGTCGACCTCGCGGGCATCGAGGGCTACGAACAGCGCCAGCACCGGATGTCGGTCGCGCGGCAGATAATCGGCGTAGGCGCCGCGCACGGCGCCGATGAGAAGCTTGTCGCGCGCCGGCCGGCCGTTGACGAAGAGATATTGGCCGAGCGCATTGCCGCGCGTCAGCGTCGGCAGCGCGGCAAAGCCGTCGATGACGACGCCCTCGCGTTCTGCGGCGATCTCGACCGCGTTGGCGCGAAAATCTCCTCCAAGAATGTCGCCAAGCCGCGTCAGCCGCCCGGTCGCGCCGGGCAGCGCCGCGGCAAAGGTCACCGGCGCGCGTTCCTCGCCGGCGAGCGCAAAGGCGACATCGGGCCGGCTCATGGCAAGCCGCCGCACCACCTCGCGCACCGCTTCGGCCTCGGTGCGGTCGAGCTTGAGGAATTTCAGCCGCGCCGGCGTGGCGTAGAATAAATCGCGCACCTCGACGCGAGTACCTTCGCTGAGCGCCGCGGGCTTGATGGCGGATTTCGTGCCGGCATCGACCTCGATCGCCCAGGCATGGGGCTCGCTTGCGTGCCGCGTCACGATCGACAATCGCGCCACGGAACCGATCGAGGGCAGCGCCTCGCCGCGAAAGCCCAGCGTGCGGATCGACACCAGATCGTCGTCGGCAAGCTTCGAGGTCGCATGGCGCTCGACGGCGAGATCAAGATCGCTGCGCGTCATACCTGCGCCGTCGTCGGTGACGCGGATCAGGCGGCGGCCGCCGCCGTCGGTGAGCACGTCGATGCGGGTCGCTCCCGCATCAAGCGCGTTCTCGACCAATTCCTTGACTACGCTCGCCGGACGCTCCACCACCTCGCCGGCGGCGATGCGGTTGACGGTGGCTTCCGAAAGCTGGCGGACGGGCATGGGCGACTCGGGCTGACCGATAAACGTAGCCCGGATTACGGGCTGGCGAAATCGGGCCGGTTAATCGAACGACGGCTTGGCGCGGCGCAAGTTCTTGATGCCGCCGCGGCGTTTCTTGCCTTCGATGCGGCGCTCGCGCGACGCTCTGGTCGGCCTGGTCGGCCGCCGCTTGATCGGCGCAACGGCGGCCTGGCGGATCAGGTCGAGCAGCCGGTCGAGCGCGTCCTGCCGATTGCGCCCCTGGGTGCGGTGGCTCTGCGCGATGATGACCAGCACGCCGTCGCGGGTCAGCCGGGAGCCCGCGAGCCGTTGCAATCGCGCGCTCACGTCGTTCGGCAGCGACGGCGAGTGCCGCACGTCGAAGCGAAGCTGCACCGCGGTCGAGAGCTTGTTGACGTTCTGCCCGCCCGGCCCCGACGAGCGCACGAAGCTTTCTTCGATTTCGCGCTCGTCGATGGCGATGTGGTAGGTGACGCGGATCATGGCACAGCTTGTTAGCCCTCCCCCCTTGTGGGGGAGGGTTGGGTGGGGGGTCGGGAGGTTTTACGCGAACGTAGACGGCGGCGAGAAATCGTCAACGTTGACGCAAGACTTCTCGACCCCACCCCTGCCCCTCCCCACAAGGGGGAGGGGAAACACTTAATTCGCCGTCGGCGCTGTCGAGGCGACACCCTCGGGTTTGCCGACCACGGTGACCAGGAGGCCGCCGTTGAGCAGACGCTTGGCGACGCGCTGGGCGTCGTCGAGGGTGACGCTTTCGATCATCGCCGGCCGCCGTGCGATGTAATCGATGCCGAGATCGTCGCGCTGCAATTGCACCAACAGCGACGCGATCTTGCTCGAGGTGTCGAGATTGAGCGCGAACGAAGAGTTGAGATAGGCCTTGGCCTTGGCAAGCTCTTGCGCAGTCGGGCCGTCTTCGGCCAGCCGCCGGATTTCCTTCTGGATCAGATCGAGGGTTTCGGCGCTGCGATCCGCGCGCGTCGCCGTCGAGCCGAGGAATAGCGCGGTGTGGTCGTACCACAACAGGCTGTCGGAAACGCCGTAGGCAAGCCCGCGCTTCTCGCGCACCTCTTGGTAGAGCCGCGAGGAAAACGAGCCGCCGCCGAGGATGTGGTTGACGATATAGGCGGCCATGAAATCGGGATCCTTGCGGCCGATGCCGGCGCCGCCGAATTCGATCACCGCCTGCGGCACGTCGAGGCTGACCACGGTGCGGCGGTTAAGACCCTGCGGCACGGCGTTGGCGACCGGGGTGAGATCCGCCTTGGCCGGCAACGCGCCGAACACGCGGTCGAGCATGGTCTTGACGGTTGCGGCATCGATGTCGCCGACCACGGCGATCTTGAGGTTGTCGCGCGCCAACACGCGGTGCGCATAGGTTTTTGCATCGGCGACCGTGATGTTGGGCATCGATTCCAGGGTGCCGTTCGCCGGGCGGCTATAGGGATGGCCGGCAAAGGCGATGTCCCACCAGCGTTGGTTGGCGATATCGGTGGGACTCGTCGTGGCGCGGCGCAGCGCCGAGAGAATTTGCGCGCGATTGAGCTCGACGTCGGCTGAATCGAAGCGCGCCGCGGTCAGCGACAGGCGCAGATCCTCGAACGCTTCGTCGCGATTTTCCGACAGCGTGCGCAGCGAGCCGCGTAGCGCGTCACGGTCGGCGCTGAAATTCAGCTCGATCGCCTTGCGCTCGAGCCGCTCGTGGAACGTCTTGGAATCGAATTCGCCGACGCCGTCGTTGAGCGTCGAGGCAGTGAGATAGGCGGTCCCCGCCTTGCCCGCCGGGTCCTGGGCGGCACCGCCGGAGAAGGCGAAATCGACGGCGATCAACGGCACGGCCGGCTCGTGCACCAGCCAGGCCTCGATGCCACTCGCGCTCACCACACGCTCGATGGTGGTTGCCGCGGCCGGAGCCGCGGAGGTCACCGCCGCCAGGAGCGGTATCGCGATCGCAACCGCGGCGCGGTGGACCGGGTTCGACAAGGCGCGCGCGAATGCGTTCACGAATGCTTCTCCTCGGGCTTAAGATCTTGGGGCTTGAGGCTTTGGACGAGATAGCCGGTCACCGACCGGCGGCGGTCGAGCCACTGCCGCGCCACCGCTTGCACGGCGTCGGCGGTGACGGCGCGGACATGGTCGGGCCAAGCCTGGACCATGTCGACGGTTTGGCCGCAGGCGATTGCCGCGCCATACCAGCGCGCCAAGGTCGCCTGATTGTCCTGGGCATAGACCGCTTCGGCGATCAGCCGGTTCTTGGCGCTGTCGAGCTCGTCCGAGGTGACGCCGTGCTCGATGACGTCGGCCAGCACCGCATCGATGCCGGCTTCGACCTGGCTCAAGGAGACGCCCGGCTTCGGCACGCCGTAGACGCCGAGCTTGGCGTAGTCGAGCGCGGTGCTGGCATAGGAGGCGCCGGCATTGAGCGCGATGCCCTTATCGACGACCAGCGTGCGGTAGAGCCGGCTATCGGAGCCGGAGCCGAGAATACCGGCGAGCACGTCGAGCGCTTCGCTCTCGCCGGGCTTGGCCGTGGTGTCCGACGGCACCAGATAGTTACGCGTGACGCTGGGCTGCTCGACCTTGGAATCGGCCAGCGTGACGGTGCGCGGCGCTTCCTGCACCGGCTCCATGGGACGCTGGCGCGGATTGTTGTCGGCGCGCCGAGCCACCTTGCCGTAGGTTGCCGCGGCGTCGGCCTTGACCTGTTCGGCGCTGACGTCGCCGGCGACGATCACCACTGCATTGTTCGGCGTATAGAAGCGCCGGTAGAACTCGAGCGCATCGTCACGGCCAAGTTTCTCAATCTCATGACGCCAGCCGATCGCCGGCCGGCCATAGGGATGATTGAGATAGAGCGCCGCATCCATCTGCTCGCCGAGCCGGCCCACCGGATTGTTGGCGACCCGCATGTTCTGCTCTTCGAGCACGACGTTGAGCTCGGGTTTCACCACCTCGTCGGTGAGCACGAGGCCGGTGATGCGGTCGGCTTCGAGCGCCATCATCTCCTGGAGGTGCTCGCGCGGCACGCGCTGGAAAAAGCCGGTATAGTCCGAGGTGGTGAAGGCATTCTCCTGGCCGCCGATCTCGGCCACGTCCTGCGAGAACGCGTCGCCCGGATTCTTCTCGGTGCCCTTGAACATCAGATGTTCGAGGAAGTGCGCCAGGCCGGACTTGCCCGGCGTCTCGTCGGCGGCGCCGACCTTGTACCAGATCATGTGGGTGACGACCGGCGCGCGGTGATCGGGGATCACCACGACTTCAAGGCCGTTGTCGAGCTTGAAATCGGTGATCGTCGGCGCGGCTTGCGCGTGCACGGCGCAAGTCACCGCACTGGCGAGCGCCACGATAAGCATCGGCAGTTTTGACAAGAGCATAACCTCTCCGCGGGTTAGTTCGAGAGCGCGCCCCGCAAGATATCCTGCGTTGCAGGTACACTTTCCGATTCAGTCGGAAGCCACTTCGAGCCGAAGATCACCCCGTGCCCGATCGATCACTATCAGCGGAGCATGACTTTGTCGGAACACCAGCGCCGGCAAGTTTGCCGCATCCTCGGACCAGGTCCGCGGACATGCTGTTCCGGATCATGCTCTAGCGCGTCGGCTCCACCCGCTCGCCGAGCGATTTGACCTTGTAATTCGACGGCGCCTGGCCGACGCCATAGGGCTGGTCGGGCGACGGCGTGAGATAGCCGGGCGGCGGATCGGTGAGCGTTTGCCGCGACGGCTCGCCGGTAAACGTCGTGTATTCGCTCTTCGAGCGGAATATGCCGCTGAACAGACTTTTCTTGGCACCTTGGTCGCGCGGATCGGCCATCTGCGAATTGGCGCTGGCGCTGCTGTCGAACACCGTATTGACCTTCGGCGCACCGGCCGGATCGAGCTCGTTCGGCATCAGCGGCCGGCTCGAATCGGCGACGTAGTCCGGATGCGGCGCGACCTTCTTTTCCTCGGCCTTGGCTTTGGCGCGGCGGAGCATGTCCTGATCCTTCGGCCAATTCGGCGCCGGCGGCGCGGTCGAAGCTTCCGGCGGCGGCAGATCGCGGGTCGGCGGCACGACCAGCGGCGAGCGCTCGTTATAGTCGATGCCGGCGTAGTTGCCGTCCGGGTCGCGCAAGCCGAACGTCTCCATAATCTTGCCCATCACCGAGGGGCTGTTGTCATCGTCGCCGGCACGGGCGGCGGACGTGGTGCCAAGAACAAGACCGGCCAAGCCGACGCCGAGCGCGGCGTGCACCAGCATGCCAACCTTGCGGTTGCGAATTCGGATCTGCGGCATAACCCTCACCCCGAGAAACCGGAGCGCTTTGCTCCGGACGGCAGTCCAAAAGACCGCGCCGACCCCGTTAGACTTTGTTTTAAATACGGGATCAGGGCGCTTTTGCGGCACTGCCACCCCACAGCGATTCATACAGGAGACCCACCACCCCCGCAACAATGGCGATATCGGCCAAGTTGAAGACATACCAGCGGAAGCTCCAGGTAGCGGTATCGAGGTGGAGCAGCACGAAATCCAGCACTCCCGGCCAATGCAGCCGGTCGATGGCGTTGCCCAGTGCCCCGCCGATGATCAGCCCGAGCGCTGCGGCGGTGAGTCGCGTCGAGGCCCGCGCCAGCCATGCCCAAAGAAACGCCACCGCCGCCGCCTTGAAGGCCAAGAGCGCCCACTGGCCGACCGGCCCCTGCTGGGGGAACAGGCCATAGCTGATGCCGGTGTTCCAGGTCAGGACGAGGTCGGCAAACGGCGTCACCGGCACCACGCCGCGGCTGCCGAGATCGAAGGCGTCCAGGAGCCAAAATTTTGCGGCCTGATCCAGTGCACAGGCGATCACGGCAATGACCAGCCCGAATGCGCTCAGCGATCCCCAGATATAGCTGCGGTCCGCATCCCCTCGTGCTGCGTCGGCCACCAAAGACCCCTACTCCGCCGCCTTGCGCATGTCTTCCCATTCGCGCAGTGCCTGGGCATCGCGCGGCGTGACGTCGGGATATTGCGGATCGTCACCGACCGCGGGCGAGATCTTCCACGAGCGGGCGCATTTGCGCCCCTCGGCGCGGCGCGGCTCCACCGCAACGCCGCGCACATCGTCGAGCCGGAACGCTGCTGCCGGTCCCTCGCCCTCGACCAGGGTCGCCGCCGAGGTGATGCACAGTTCGGCGAGATCGGCACCGACCGCGACACCGAACAAGTCCGGATCGGCGACATAGATGATGGGCGCCGCTTCAAGCGAGGAGCCGATGCGTTTTGCCGCGCGTTCGAGCTCGAGCGCGCCGGTGACGACGCGGCGCAAGGTGCGCAGCTTGCGCCATCGCTCGGCCAGAATGTCGTCGCGCCAGGATTGCGGCACGGTCATGAACTCTTCCAGATGCACCGACTGCGCCGCCGGATCGCGCGCCAGCCAGGCTTCCTCGGCGGTGAAGCAGAGCATCGGCGCCAGCCACGTCACCGTGGCGCGGAACAGATGATCGAGCACGGTGAGGCAGGCCTTGCGCGTCACCGACGTATAAGGATCGCAATAGAGCGCGTCTTTGCGGACATCGAAATAAAACGCCGACAGATCGGTGGTCATGAAAGCGTTCAGCGCCGCGAAGATGCGCTTGTAGTCGAATTCGGCGTAAGCGGAGCGGATCAGCGGATCGAGCTCGGCCAGCCGATGCAGCATCAGGCGCTCGAGCTCTGGCATTTTTTCGTAAGCGACTTTATCGACGGCCTCGAAATGCGCCAGATTGCCGAGCATCCAGCGCAGCGTGTTGCGCAGTTTGCGATAGGTCTCGACGGTGGTCTTGAGGATTTCCGGGCCGATACGCAGGTCGTCGGCATAGTCGGCGGCGCACACCCACATGCGCAGAATGTCGGCGCCGGAGTGCTTGATCACGTCCTGCGGCGCGGTGACGTTGCCGAGCGATTTTGACATTTTGTAACCGCTCTCATCGAGCACGAAACCGTGGGTCAGCACGACGTCGAACGGCGCGCGGCCGCGAGTGCCGCAGCTTTCCAACAGCGACGACTGAAACCAGCCGCGATGCTGGTCGGAGCCTTCGAGATACATCACCGTCTCGGGCCCTCCGTCGGCCTTGCGCTTGATATGGGCGAGCGCCGGAAAAACCTTCGGGTCTTCCAGCACGAAAGCATGCGTCGAGCCGGAATCGAACCAGACATCGAGAATATCGTCGACCTTCTGCCAGTCCTCGTCGGCGCGCGAGCCGAGGAAACGCTCGCGGGCGCCTTGTGCATACCAGGCGTCGGCGCCTTCCTTCTCGAACGCCTCAGCGACACGCGCGTTGACGTGTTGGTCCTGCAGGATTTCCGCCGAGCCGTCGCCCTTCTCGCGCACGAACACCGTGATCGGCACACCCCAGGCGCGCTGGCGCGAGATCACCCAGTCGGGGCGGCTCTCGATCATGCCGTTGATGCGGTTCTCGCCCGCCGCCGGCACCCAGCGCGTGATTTTGATGGCTTCGAGGGCGCGATGGCGCAGCGTGTCGCCTTCTCCCGCGATGTCTTTATCCATCGCAATGAACCATTGCGGCGTATTGCGGAAAATCACCGGCTTCTTCGATCGCCACGAATGCGGATATTGATGCTTGAGCCGACCGCGCGCGATCAGCATGCCGGCGTCGCTCAGCGCCTTGATCACCGCGTCGTTGGCATCGCCCTTCTCGCCCTTGTCGGTCAGCACGCGCTTGCCAGTAAATCCCGGTGCCTGATCGGTGAAACGACCGTCGGCATCGACGGTATAGGGGATAGTGGTGTTGATGCCGCGCGTGGCGAGCTTTGCCGCGTTCGCGGTCCAGACGTCGAAGTCTTCGCGGCCGTGCCCGGGAGCTGTGTGCACGAAGCCGGTGCCGGTGTCGTCGGTGACGTGGTCGCCAGCGAGCAGAGGTACCGAAAACGCGTAGTCGCCGCCGACGCCCTTGAGCGGGTGCTCACAGACAAATAGCGCCAAATCGTCGGGACTCACCGTTCTGATTCTCTTGAACGCGGTGACACGAGCCTGACGAAAAACATCGACGGCTAACTTGTCTGCCAGGATAAAACGACCTCTGGGTTTCGCCCAATTGTCCGTCGGCGCATCGACGATTTCGTAGAGGCCATATTCGATCTTCGGCGCATAGCTGATCGCTCGATTGCCAGGAATGGTCCATGGCGTCGTCGTCCAGATGACGATAGATGCACCAGCGACTTGGCGATTTTCCGCTGACGTTTCACCAGCCGAGAATTTGATCGGAAACTTCACCCACACCGTATCGGACGTGTAATCCTCATACTCGACCTCTGCCTCGGCCAGCGCAGTCTTCTCCACCACCGACCACATCACCGGCTTCGAGCCGCGATAGAGCGTGCCGTTGGCGGCGAATTTCATCAGCTCGCGCGCGATCTGCGCTTCGGCGGCAAAATCCATCGTCGTGTAGGGATGCGCCCAGTCGCCGACCACGCCGAGGCGTTCGAACTCTGCGCGCTGCACCTTGATCCAGTGCTCGGCGAATTGCCGGCACTCCTTGCGGAAAGCCACCAGAGCTGCGGCGTCGGAAAAATCCGGCTTCGGCTTGCCCTTGGCGCGGTAGTTCTCCTCCTCGATCTTCCATTCGATCGGCAGGCCGTGGCAGTCCCAGCCCGGCACGTAGTTCGAGTCGAAGCCGAGCATCTGCTGGCTTCGCGTCACCACGTCCTTGAGGATCTTGTTGAGCGCGTGCCCGATATGGATGTTGCCGTTGGCATAGGGCGGCCCGTCGTGGAGGATGAAGCGCGGTCGGCCCTTTCCGGCGGCGCGCAGCCGCCCATAAAGGTCGAGGCTGTTCCAGCGCTCAAGGATCGCCGGCTCCTTCTGCGGCAGGCCGGCGCGCATCGGAAAGTCGGTCTTGGGCAGAAACAGCGTTTGCGAGTAATCGCGCGCTTTTGCCGGCGTATCGGTCATGGGCGCCTTCTAACAAGCCGATTGCAGGGCGGAAAGGCGCAAAAGCAGCGGACGGGAACCGGCGGCTCGGATTTGGCGTTACCTCGATGAGCCATTGGGCCGGCTGGTGCAGGGGCGACGGAGGGTTTTGTGGACTATATCCGCGCCAAGCGCGAAGTTCGTCACGCGCTGGTCATCAGCGATCCGCGACCGGTGGAAAACGTCACCAACGTCTGGCTGTCGGCCGGCCAGGCGGCAAATATCGGCATTTTCCTGATCCTGTTCGGCGCCTTTCTCTATATCGGCCGCGCCATCCTGTTGCCAATCCTGGCCGCCTCCATCGTCGCCTTGACGCTGGCGCCGCTGGTCAAAACGGCCAAGCGGCACGGCATTTCGCCGTGGCTCACCAGTCTGGTCATTGTCGTGCTCGGCCTCGGCGCCTTGGGCCTGGCCGTAACCATGCTCGCCGGCCCAGTGAGCGAATGGATCGGGCGGGCGCCGGAGATCGGCGCCACCATCAAGGACAGACTGGCAGTGCTCGAGCGGCCGATTGCCGCGCTGCACGAATTGCAGACCACGCTGTTCGGCACCAATAACGGCGCCGTCGATGTCAATACGCCGACGTCGAGCTTCGTGCTGCCGGTGGTCGCCTTCGTGACGCCGGCAGCCGGCGAGTTCTTGCTGTTCTTCGGCACGCTGTTGTTCTTCCTGGTCGGCCAGATGGAGCTGCGCACCTCGCTGGTTTCGCTGTTCGGCAACCGCGACACCAAGCTGCGCTTCCTGAAGATCATGCGCGACATCGAGCGCAACCTCGCGGGCTATCTGACCGTGGTGACGATCATCAACGCCGCGCTGGGACCGATCGACGCCGTCGGCACCTGGCTGATCGGCTATCCCAATCCGGTGATCTTCGGCGTGTTGGCGGCATTGTTGAACTACGTGCCCTATGTCGGCCCCGGCGTCATGGTGGTCGTGTTGTTCGGCGTCGGCCTGGTGAGCTTTCCTGCCATCGCTCACGCCGCCATCGCGCCGCTCGGTTTCATCGTTCTCACCACCATGGAAGGCCATTTGGTCACGCCGACCATCGTCGGCCGCCGCCTCACCCTCAACCCGCTCTTGGTGCTGCTGGCGCTGGCGTTCTGGACCTGGATGTGGGGGCCGTTCGGCGCCTTCCTCGCCGTGCCGCTGTCGATCGTCGGCCTGGTCGTGTTCAACCACTTGTTTCCGACCGAAGAGGTCAATTTGCCTGATTAACGACCGCTGTCGGTTCGTTGATTTAGGTCAATGGAACTCCTTGGAACCCGGACGATTATGTACTTAACTGGCTCAATCTAACGCACGGAGAATTCGCATGAATACCGCCGCAACGGCATCGCAAAACGTTCGCGATGCAGCCAAAGACGCGCGCGAAGGCTTGCGCGATGTCAAGAAGGCAGCGAACGAGGCTTCCGGCGACATCCAAGCCGATCTGCAGGCGCTGCGTGACGATTTCGCGCGGCTCGCCGAGCAAGTTGGCGCCATCCTCGGTACCAAGGGCAGCGCGGCGTGGCAGCAGGCCCGCTCCAGCGTCGATGACATCATGGCCGGCGCGCAAGACACCGGCCGCGAAGCGGTCGACGCCATGCGCGAAGTGTCCGACAATTTCGTCGAAGCCATCGATGAATCGATCAAGACACGCCCCTATACGACGCTGGCGATCGTCGCCGGTCTCGGCTTCCTGTTCGGCGCGACTTGGCGCCGTTAAGATTTGGCGCCGTTAAGATTTGGCGCCGTTAAGATTTGGCGCCGTTAAGATTTGGCGCCGTTAAGATTTGGCGCCGCTAAAACCGAAGGCATAGAGCGAGCCGAGACCGCCATGTTCAAAAACCTGATGCACGACCTTGTGCTCGCGGTTCAAACGCGAACCGGGATCACCAGGTCGTTCATTATTTGGGAGGCCGTCGTCGCACTGATGGCGTTCACCGCCTTCGCTTTTTTGTGCGTGGCCGCCTATGACTGGCTGTCGCTGGAGATAGGCAGCGTCTATGCCGCCTTGGTGATGGCGGCGGTCTTGGCGCTGATCGCCGGCATCGGCAGCATCGTCTGTCTGTTGAAGCGGCGGCAGGCGCGCGAACGCGCTATCCTGGAACGGGCCGCCCGCGCGCATGCGCCGTCGTGGCTGCTCGATCCGAAAATTCTCGCCACCGCCGTTCAGGTCGGCCGCTCGCTCGGCTGGCAGCGCGTCATACCCTTGGCGCTCGTCGGCATCATGGCGGCGCAATGGGCCCGCGAACGTCGCGAGCACGTACAAGAGCCCGCCGAATAGTTCGCTGCGGGCCTCATTCCTCGCCGGCAAAATGCATCGATCCGCCATGGCGGACTGCGGCCGCAGTCCCGGCGCCGCTTGCGTATTCAGCCAGCATTCGCTGCAGCCGAATCGGGCGCAAGAAGATCTTCAATGTGGTCAATATTATACAGTACAAATCTTTCCGATAACTTGGAACGTAAAGACGATCGATCGGGTTATTACAGACGAACAATCAGATTTATTGGAGATTTCAATGAAAAATACCATGAGACATACTTTGCTGGCGACGGTTGCCGCCACCGCGCTCATCGCCGGGGCCGGCTTGGCCTCCGCGCAAGGCACGGGCGAAACCCGCGAAGCCCCGGGTGCCGCCACGCAACAGCCGAAAGCCCCGGGCGGCAAGATGGACCAGCAACCGAACAGTGTGCCGCCGCAGAAGTCGCCGGCGCCGAATGCCCAGGCGCCCATGAAGCCGGCACCGACCGCACAGGCACCCGCAAAGGAGACCCCGGCGCCAACCGCGCAGGCACCGACGAAGGAGAAACCGTCTGAGACCGCCCAGGCACCGTCCGCTGCCAAGCCGGCCGAACACGGCGGTAATGCGCAAAATTCAGAACCGCCGAACTCGCGCACGGCTCCGGGCACGGCACGAGACGAGACCAAATCCGGCCCGCCGGCGGCGCTGTCGAGCGAACAACACGCGAAGATTCGCGACACGTTGCGGATCGAAAAGTCCGAGCGCCTGACCAACGTGCCGTTCTCAACCAAGGTCGGCGAAGCTATTCCCGGAACAGTGCATCTTTACGTCCTGCCTGTTTCGATCATGGAATATGCCCCGCAGTATCGTGGCTATGAATACATCCTGGTCGGCGATGAGATCCTCATCGTGGATCCCCGCACGCTCCGAATCGTTGCGGTGATTGACGCTTAAGTCGAAGCCGACGTCATCTATGCCAAACAACGAGGGCGGCCCGCGCCGCCCTCGTTGCATATCAGCCGCGGGCGCGAATGATCGTCAAACGCTTCAGCGCCTGAGCTGCGGTTGATCGCGCAGAACGACATTCAACAATGAGCTGTGGACTTCGATGTTGCCGTTGTAATCGATCAAGCCGAGTTTTCGGAATTTGTTCATGAAGAAGCTCACGCGGGACCGGGTCGTGCCGATCATTTCCGCAAGCGTCTCCTGGCTGACTTTCGCTATGATCGGCTCCGGCCGGCCTTCCTTGCCGAAATTCGCCAGCAGCAGAAGAGTCCGCGCCAGGCGTTTCTCGCTCGAATTGAACAGTTGATCGACCAGGTCTTCCTCGACACGACTGTTGCGCGCCAAGAGATGCGAGATAAACAACTCGGCGAACGCCGGCTCTTCGTGGATCACGCGGGTGATGTCCGTCTTTGAAATTCGCACGATCACGCATTCCGTCAGAGCGGAGACGGTTGCCAGACGCTGCGGCTGTCCGGTCAAGCACCCTTCCCCAAAGAAATCGCCGGTTCCCAGAAGTGCGACCACGGCTTCCTTGCCCTGCTCGGAGACGACGGTCGTCTTGATCTTGCCGCTCTGAATGTAGAAAACGGCATCCGAAGGATCCCCCTGCCTGAATATAATTTTATCCTTCCGATATTCGGCGATGGCCCGTCCGCCGTTTACTTTCGAGAGAAATACTTTGGGATCGAATGGGGGCTTTGCTTTGCGTTTCATTGCGAGCCCTCCTTCATCGTGGGAACCCCTTGGGATGACCGATCAGGCTCATCCTCGACAACAGGACATACGATCCTGCCGGGGAGGCCCCTTCCGCCGCCCGCCTTGCCTGCGAACTCTGATTCTAAGTCAATTTAGGGCGCGCTGTCGGTAATGTACATTACGGTACGGTGAGACGCCGGCTTTATCAGCCGTATGTTTTCGGCAGGTGAAAAGCCAGCCGCGACCGGACCAACTGATAGCATTCGCAGGATGCCTTGGTGAGGCCCTGCCGATCGAGTATCGTGACTTGCCGTCGGCCGCGTTCAATCAGACCGGCATGTTCCAGCCCCTCGGCGGCATTGCTGATGCTCGGCCTTTGGACACCCAGCATTTCGGCGAGCAGGTCCTGGGTGATGGGCAGCGTGTCGCCGTCACTGCGGTCACGCATCATGAGCAGCCAACGCGCCAGCCGCTGCTTGAGGCTGTGCGCACCGTTGCATGCGACCGACACCATGACCTGTTCGAGAAAGGCCTGGACGTAAGCGTTCATGACACTTCGGAACGACGGCATGGATTGCATGGCCTGCATAAACGCCACGCGCGACATCTTTGCGGCGCTCCCCGGGATTTGGACGAGAAGCTGCACCGAGGAGCGCTTGGCGCCCAAGATGGCTTGAACGCCGCTGCAGCCCTCCCGTCCGATCGTCGCCATCTCGATGACGCTGCCGTTGGCGTAAACCGCCACCACCGAAACGACGCCGCTATCGGGGAAGAAGACATGGTCGAGCGCACTGTCGGCGTCCATCAGGATCTGCGCGCGCTGGCAGCTGATGTTTTCAAGCTCCGGCATAAGCCGCTTGAGATTGCGGGCGGGCAGCGCGAGCAACAGCCGATTGCGGAGCCAATTTGATGAAGCGTTCACACTTTGCAACCGCGCTCGGCGCGCATTAGTTCCAAGAGGGAGCCATTTCGTCCGGCGATATGAGCGCCTCCGCCGCCTAACCAGAGAGGGGACGGATACGTTCCGTCAATTCAGCCGGGCCGTTGTGATCGACCAAAGGATTTACGCTGTTGTAACGCCGCTTGCGTCCAGGTTCGCGCAAGATCAAGCAGATCCTGCTTATCCTCGTCGGTTTTGGCGTAGCAGGCCGAAAGCAGCGCCTCTTTGGCGTATTGCCAGAACTGATCCGTCTCGGACATGGGCATCTTCCCGTGTCCCGGCATCCCGATACTGGAATACGCGCCTTGGCAGTTGCTGGCTGTTCAAAACTGCTCACCTGGATCGCCCGGCTCAAATCCCCCACAGCAAAATAGGCCGGCATCCTCGTGTATCGAACAGCGCCTTAGTTTGAAATTTTAATGTGTGGAGTGATCAATTTTATACTGCCCCGCCTTCATGACCGACACACCATGCGGTCAAGTCAGTATTAAAATGTACGGAGGCTCCGATGTCGCTTCAGGGTGAACGTCAAAAACCGCATGACTTTCCTATGTCGGTAATCTGCTGGCGCTGTGACGCGCCGATGAAGATCAAAACGATTGCGCCGGCAATGCTGTCCCCGTCGCTTGACGAGATTGTCTATAGGTGTCCGGCCTGCCACATCGAACGAAAGCAAACCTTCATGAGGGCCGACCAGGGTGAATCCGCGCCTTGACTAAATGGGCGGAAATTTATCGCCGGAACGCGCCAGCGCCTCGCGCGCGATGCGGCTGTCATCCTGCATCTGCGCAATAAGCGCCGCCGCCGAATCGAACATCCGCTCCTCGCGGATCCAGTCGATGAAGGCGACGTCGATGTTTTGGCCGTAGAGATCGCCGGAAAAATCGAACAAAAAGACCTCGAGCAGCACGGTGCCGGTGTCGAACATCGGCCGCCGGCCAAAACTCGCCACGCCGCTGTAACGGCGCGCGCCGGCGGCGACGCGCACCGCATAGATGCCGTGGCGCAACCCGCAAGCCGCGTCGAGCTTGAGATTGGCGGTGGGAAAGCCGAGCTCGCGGCCGCGCTTGTCGCCGTGGATCACTTCGCCGGACACAAACCACGGATAGCCGAGCAACTCGGCGGCCTGGTCGAGCTGCCCGGCGGCGAGCGCGTCGCGGATCGGACCGGACGACACCGGCCGCCCCTGGTCCTCGAACCGCGGCACCACGTCGACGGCGAAGCCGTGCCGCTTGCCCTGCGCTTTGAGGAAATCCGGCGAGCCGGCGCGGTTCATGCCGAAATGGAAGTTGAAGCCGATCACGGCGCCGGAGACGGCAAGGCGCTCGACCAGGATGCGATCGACAAATTCCTGGGCCGAAAGACCGGCCAGCGCCGCGTCGAAGGTGAGCACGATCGCGCCATCGAGCCCGGTCGAGGCCAAAAGGCGCAATTTGACGGCCTCGTCGGTCAGCCGGAACAGCGGCTCGCCGGGGTTGAAGTAGGCGCGCGGATGCGGCTCGAAGGTCAGTGCCGCGGCCGGCCGGCCCAGCGCCCGGGCCTGGTCCAGCGCCGCGCCGATCACGGCGCGGTGGCCACGGTGCACGCCGTCGAAATTGCCGATGGCGACTACGGCGCCACGCAAGGCGTCATCGGGCGCGCTGTCGCGCACGACGAGGAAATTTTTCGTCGGCATCGGGCTTCAATGGTTAAGAAAGTCTCCCGGCCTAGGTGCCGTGCCGGCCACGCCGGAGTCAAGCCGCACCGGCGGCGGCATTTATGGGACCCGTTTCCCCGTAAATTGAAGACAATTAACCCGATATTCAAACACGATAGGTAGTTTTTCCGGTCATCCGGCAGGGGACGGTTCTTCGGACGTTCTTGGGCTCTTCTTGGGGCTGCCCTGCCTCGATGTGATGTGCCGACCCCGGTCGGGTCCCGCGCTTGCACGCCAAGACTTGTGCGCCAGGAGCAGAGCGATGGCTCTCGATCCGTCAATGCCGGTGCTGGTGGTCGACGACTACAGCACCATGGTTCGCATCATCCGCAATCTGTTGGGCCAGCTCGGCTTCGCCGACGTCGACGACGCCCGCGACGGCGAGAGCGCGCTCATCAAGATGCACGCCAGGCGCTACGGCCTGGTGATCTCCGATTGGAACATGGAGCCGATGACCGGCTACGACCTGCTGCGCCAAGTGCGCGCCGATCCGGGCCTGGGCGAAATCCCCTTCATCATGGTGACGGCGGAATCCAAGACCGAGAACGTCATCGCGGCCAAGAAGGCCGGCGTGAACAATTACATCGTCAAGCCGTTCAACGCCCAGACGCTCAAAGCCAAGATCGAGGCGGTGTTCGCCGAGAAGGTCGAGCACACCTCGCCGAATACTTAAGCCGGCCTGACAGCTACCACTTCAATCCGCGCGTCACGGCGATCGGCGTAACGCCGCCGGCGGCGAAGATGCTGTCGAGCGCCTCGATCTCCGGCGTGTGGCGGCCGCCATATTCTTCGGCGTGAATCCCCGACGTGACGAACAGGCTGTCGATCCCGAGCGCGGCTGCGCCTTTCAGATCCGTACGCACCGAATCGCCGATCGCCAGCACGCGCGCGAGCGCCACCGCGGCACCGCCGCGCGCCGTCGCGGCCGCGGCCAGCGCAGTCTGGTAGATCGGCGGATGCGGCTTGCCGCAATAGAGTACGTCGCCGCCGAGCGCCGCATAGGCGTCGGCGAGCGCACCGGCGCAATAGACCAGCGTGTCGCCGCGCTCGACCATGATGTCGGGATTGGCGCAGACCATGAACAGCGAACGCGCCCGCATCGCGGCGAGCATGTCGCGGTAGGTCTCCGGCGTCTCGACGGTATCGTCGAACAGGCCCGAGCACACCACATAATCGGCCGCTTCGAGCGGTGTGAACGCGACATCGAGCCCAGCGAAGATCGGCACATCGCGCTGCGGCCCGAGATGAAACACGCGCTGGCCGCGGCGGCTTGCGACGATGCCGCGGGTGGTGTCGCCGGAGCTTGTGATCGCGTCATAGGCCTGCCGCGGCACCGCCAGCCGGTCGAGAATGCGCGCCACCGCTCCACCCGGCCGCGGGGCATTGGTGATCAGGATCGCGGTGCCGCCGCGCTTGCGAAAACGCAATAGCGCTTCGCAGGCCGGGGCAAAAGCCGCCACGCCGTTATGGATGACGCCCCAGACGTCGCACAGCAGCACGTCGTAGTTTTGCGCCAGCGGTTCGAAGTGTTCGATGAAGTCGGGCAAATGATTCGCAAGCCTCGGCGCCCCGGGCGGGCGCGCGAGGTGATTAGATCATTCGCGCGCGATCATCAATCGGCAAGCTGCGCGGCGCGGGCATGGGCCTCAAGCAGCGCCGGCAACCGCGCCGGATCGCCGCGCGCCATGCCGCATTCGGTGCCGATGCCGTCGACGCGGACGTGGCGGCGCGCGGCGGCGAGCCGTGCTTTGTCGCCCTCGGCGTCGTTGTGGTGAATGAGGCCGAGATAGAGCGCGGTGCCCGGGCGCAGTTTGAGCTTCTCGAGCGGCGCGAAATAGGCGTCATCGGTGCGGCCCTTCGGCACCGGCAGATGGAAGAATTCGATGCCCCGCTTCACCCGCGCCACGATGCCGTTGACGATCTCGGTCATGATGCCGGCATCCTTCGGCTGCACCATGTGCTCGTCGGCCGGGCTGCCGTAGCACAAGTGATAGCCGAGCTCGATCTTGCTCGGCACCGCGTCGCCGATCTGGCCGAGCACATCGATGGTCTCTTTGCGGAAATCGACCGGGCCCGGCTCGTAATAGCCCTCCCAGGCCAGCACCTCCTGGCAGACGTCCCACTGCACGGCGATACGGTCGTTCGGCAGCACCGCGGCGATGGCATGGACCTCGCCGACGAAATGCTGGGTCAGCGCCGGCAGCAATTTCGGCCGGTCGGCCGGCACCATATTGTTGTAGGTCGGCGCGATCGGTGTCGGGATGCTGATCTGGAATTTGACGTTCCCCGGAATGACGCCGGCCTTTTGCAGCCGGTCGAACACGCCGAACGACTGAATGGCCATGTCGGCATAGCCGGTCTTGAAGCCCTTGCGGTCGGGTGTCTGGCCCGGCTTGATGCGCAGCCGCGGAATCTCGCGAATGACCTTGCCGTCCCATTGCACGAACTTGAACGGCGGCAC
Organism: Xanthobacteraceae bacterium; assembly: GCA_049584715.1. GTDB lineage: Bacteria > Pseudomonadota > Alphaproteobacteria > Rhizobiales > Xanthobacteraceae > BOG-931. The sequence continues at coordinate 6,179 of JBAUYI010000209.1, read as the reverse complement.
GTCGCTCGCCAATTCGATCGCCGGATTTTCCGCGAGCACGTCTTGCAGGAAACGGATCCAGCTCTTGCGGATGCCGGTCTCGCCGTCGGGCAGGCGCGCGACGTGGCCGCCGACCGCGCTTGAGAGCGTGCGGAACACGGTTTCGGAATCGGGCAACGGAATGCTGCCGACGAAATGTACGACAGGAGATTTGCTTTGCTCGGCGTTCATGATGTCGGCCTCCCCGGCCGGGCCCGTGCTTCGGCAAAATCATAGCCGCGCGCGGCGCCGCTGTAACCCCGCGAGTTGATCGCAATCACCGCGGCATGTATGGGATTTGCCCCCTCCCCTGAAAACCCAAGGCCGTGCAATGCCGACAAGTTTCCGCCAGATCATCGACAAAGCCGTCAAGGACAAGCGGTTCCTGGTGGTACCCGGCGCCCATGATGCGTTGAGCGCCCGGCTGATCCAGAAGATCGGCTTCGAGACCTATTTCATCGGCGGCTTCCCCGCGGTCGGCGCCCGTTACGGGGTGCCCGATGTCGGGCTCAAAGGATTCGGCGAAATCTCCGCCGCGGTGCGCGATATCATGGGCGCGTGCGACCTGCCGGTGTTCGTCGACGGCGACGACGGCTATGGCGACGTCAAGAACGTCGTGCACACGGTGCAGACCTACGAGCGCATGGGGGTAAGCGCCATCCTGATCGAAGACCAGCAATGGCCGAAGCGCTGCGGCCACATGGTCGGCAAGAAGGTCGTGCCCATCGAGCTTGCCGAAGCCAAGATCAAGGCGGCCGCGTCCGAGCGCATCAATCCGGAAACCTGGATCCTCGGCCGCACCGACGCGCGCGCGGTCTATGACCTCGACGAAGCCATACGCCGCGCCGAGCGGTATATCCGCGCCGGCGCCGACGGCATTTTCATCGAGGCGCCGCGCAGCATTGCCGAACTTGAGCGCATCGGCAAAGCCTTCGACGTGCCGCAAATTTGCAATCCGCTGATGGGCGGCCACACCCCGATCCTGTCGATGGAGGAACTGCGACAATTGGGCTTCAATTGCGCCGTGCTCGGGCTCGACACCATCATGCATGCCGCCAAAGCGATCGAGACGGTGCTCGTCGACATGAAGTCGGGCAAATTCGCCCACCGCAACGACGGCATGGATTTCGAGGACTACAAGAAGCTCGTCGGCTACGACAAATGGGAAAGCATCGACGAGCGATTTGCGCCGAAGCAATAACTATGAACCGTCATCCTGAGGTGCGAGCGAAGCGAGCCTCGAAGGATGCACGGCCCGGGCCGTCGCCCCGCCCGAAATCGGATTTATCCGATTTCCTATTTTAAGTGTCCAAGTCGGCTACAGCCGACTTGGATGGGCCGCTTCGCGGCCACCTCAGGGTGACGGAAAAGAGTTACACCAGCGCCGGCTCGCGCTTGGCGCCCTTCGCCGGCGCCGGATCGCGCAAATTGAGAATCCGCCGCGCGTTGTCGTGGAACAATTTCTGCTTGTCGGCATCCGACAACTTGATCTCCTCGATCAACTTCAAACACGGCGCCGGATCCCAGCACGGATAGTCGGTGCCGTACATGACGTGGTCGATGCCGTAATAGTCGATGGCGAATGCGATGCCGGCGGAGTGCGGCGACACGGTGTCGGTGTACATGCGCTTCATGTAGTCCTGCACCGGCCGCGGCAGCTTCGCGGCTTTCGAATTCTTGTCCATGCGGCCGGCCTGGTAGGGCAGCGAGCCGCCGGTATGCGACATCACGATTTTCAGCTTGGGATGCCGCTCCATCATGCCGGAGAGGATCATGCGCATGGCGGCGACGGAGACCTCGATGACCCGGCCGAGGCTCAAATGCAGCGCGCCGTCATAGCCGTCGAGCATGTCCTGGAAGATGACGTCGGTCGGATGCAGGAACAGCGGCAGGCCGAGCTTTTCGACATGGGCGTAGAACGGCTCCAGCCGCTCGGCATCGATCCGCGCATCGGCGCCGACGCTGCCGGGCAAATTGACGCCCATCAGGCCCAAGCGATTGACCGCGTCGTCGACCACCTCGATCGCGGCGCGCGTATCCTGCAGCGGCACCGCGGCGCTCGCCCACAGTCGGCCGGGATATTTCTTCTGCGCGCCGGCCATCTCCTCGTTCCACATCAAGGCGTAGTCGCGGCCCTCGTCGAGCGGCATGTCGGAGAACGACACCGAGAACGGGCCGATCGAGCAGACCACGTCGACTTGGTGGCCGAGGCTGTCCATGTATTCGAACTGCTTGTCGAGATCGAACCACTCGGCCCAGCTGTTGAGATGCTGGCCGGAGTCGGCGCGGCGCCGATAATCGTAGCCGCCCTTGGCATTGACCCGCGCGTTGGGGAAATCCTTGCGCTTGCACAACTTGTCGAAAATCGACCGGGGCCACCAATGGAAATGCGAGTCGATGATGTGCACGGGGCGCTCCTGCCAAACGGCTTGAAGATACAACGATTCTAGTGAGTGGGGCGTTCCCGGTCAACGCAACGCCACACCCTGCCGCATGGCCACGGCTACGGATTTCTGCAATGATTTCGCTGCCGTCCGGCCGCACAGCGAGCCGCCGTGGGAGGAAAACGATGAGGCGATATTTTCGTGCAAGCGTGGCATCAGGCCTGATGTCGATGGCGGTGCTTTTGACATGGTTTGCGCCGGCGCACGCCGCCGAAAAGCTTCGCGTCGCCAAGGTGGTGCCGTTTGCCTGGTCGTTCACGCCGCTCGACATCGGCATCGCGGCCGGCATCTTTGCCAAGCACGGCCTCGATGTCGAGGAATCGGCATCGGCCGGCGATGCCAAGCTGCAGCAGCTTCTCGCCTCCGGCTCGATCGATATCGGCATCGGCTCCGGCCCCGGCATGGCCTTCATCGCCAAGGGCGTGCCGGCGAAGGCCGTCGCCGCCATGTTCGGCGCGCCGCAAAACATGGCGGTGATGGTCGGCTACGACAGCGACATCAAATCCGTCGCCGACCTCAAGGGCAAGAAGCTCGGCTGCACCACGGTCGGCTCGCTGACCGACTGGATCGGCGCCCGCATCAACCAAAAGGAAGGCTGGGGCTCCGACGGCATCACCGTAGTGCCGATCGGCGGCATGCCGCCGGCGCGCGCCGCCATCAAGACCCATCAGATCGACGGCTATATCGGGGCGCTGGAAACCGGCTACGCGCTCGAGGAAGCCAAGGAATGGCGCGTCATCACCGCAGCGACCCCGTTCGTCGATCAATTCATCACCCACGTGATCTTCGCCACCAACGAGGAGATCGAAAAGCATCCGGATCAGGTAAAGGCTTTTCTCGACGGCTGGTTCGAGACCATCGCCTATATGAAGACGCACAAGGCGGAATCGGTGGCGATTTCGGCAAAAGTGCTCAATCTCAGCGAGGCCGTGATCAGCCGCGTCTACGACGAGCAGATCGGTGCCTTCAATACCGACGGCACCTTCGATCCGAAGGCGGTGGCGGTGCTCAAGAAATCCTACATCGAGATGGGACTGCTCAAGGACACCCCCGACGACAAGGAGATGTTCACCACGCAGTTCGTGCCGGTGAAGGTCAGTCAGCAATAATTTCAAGCAAGAAAATTTAAGGCCGTGTGCTGCCGGTGCGCGCCAGCTGCGCCAAACCGGCGCCGCGCGGCGCCGCCGCATCGCGCTTGGCCTGATCGGCCGGATTAGCCGCGTCCGCGCCTTGCAAGGCTTCGGCGCGCACCGGGCGCGGCGGCGAGAACAAAAAACCCTGGCCGAAGCGGACGTCGTAGTCGAGAAGATCGACCACCGCGCCTTCGGCCTCGATGCGTTCGGCGATCAGATCGATGCCGAAGCGGCCGAGCAGGTCGGACAGATCGGCCGGGTGGATATCGGTCGAGGCGGCGCCGACCCGGTTGAGCAAGAGCGCCGCCGGCGCCTTGATGAAGCGGAAACCGCGCTCGTTCAGTTCACGCGGCTCGACGCGCAGGTCGGTGAGATTATCCATGGAGAAGCGGAAGCCGCGTTCGGCGAGCGCGGCCAGGCTCTCGTGCTCGATCGGCCCCATGGCGCGCACCGCTTCTTGCGTGAATTCGAACACCAGCGCCGGCGCGATGGCGCGGTTGGCCTCGGCGAATTCCAAAAACCGCGGAAAACCCGAATCGGTCAGCGTCGCCGACGACAGATTGCAGAACAGGCCGATGTCGCGGTTCTTCAGAAGTAGCCGCCGCACGACCTGCACGCAGCGCAGCACCGAAAGATTATCGAGTTTTGGCATCAGCCCGCCGGCTTCGGCAAATTTCAGGAAATCGCCCGCCGCGACCAAGTCGCCGTTGTCGGCCTTCAACCGCGACAGCGCCTCATAGTAGCGCACCTTGCGCTGCGGCAGCGTCACGATGGGTTGCAGGTAGAGCTCGATCTTGCTGCCTTCGATGGCGCTGTTGATCGCGGCAACGACGCCGTTCTGGTCCAAGCCGTTAAAGGCGGCAATGGTGCCGGCGGTCGGCGCGGCCGGCGCCGTGGCCGGATCGGGCATCGGTACCGCGGCGGTCGCGTGAGCGGCCATGCCGAGTGCAGCGGGCGCAGCGGGCGCGATGCGCTCTTTGCCGCTCAAGCCCGCCAGCGCCGCCTCGTGCGCTGCGACCGAGTCGGCGAGATGCTTGACCAAGCCCGACAGTTCCTCGATCTCGACGGCGAGCGGCTGCGCCGACGCCAGCGCTTTGTCGAGCACCGCATCGACCTTGGTCTCCACGGTGCCCAGCTGGCGGCCGAACTCGGCGAGCTGGCGCGCCAGGTCGGAGGAGCTGCGCGAGATCGAGGAAATCTGGTCGCTGACCTCGGCGCGATCGCGGGAACGGGCAGCGACCGCGTTATAGACCGCAAGCGCGGTCAGGACGCCGAGCCCGACCAGAAACGATTCGGCGCCGGTCAAGCCGAAGCGCAGATAGACCACAAAGCCGATCGAGCCGGCGATGAGCACCATGCAGACGGCGATGAAGATGGCGCTGATACGCACCATACCGAACCCCGCTATGCCTCGCGCCGAACGGTGCAGCCCCGGGGCGCACACCCTAGCCCCGCCCGCATGATTCGCATTCGGGCGGTAGCAGTGTCCACAAAGCGCCGCGGCGCCGCAAGTCCGCCCGCCGCCATGGCTAAGCTTTTGCTGTGCTTTTATAACGGCAGGCAAGAACTGTAGGAAAGCACGGCGGCGGATGCCGCCTTTGGGACCAGCGCGAAAGCTCATGTCGGCGATGCCGCAAATGCCTGAAATGACGCCGGCGCCCCGGCTGGCGTTCGGGACAGGTTTCATCGACTGGATCGAGGCGGCGCCGCGGGCGGCGTTCGCCGCGTTCCTGGCGCTGCATTTTGTGTTCTGGACCGCGCTGCCGGCCTTGCTCTATGCCAACCTGCCGCTCGACCTGATCGAGGCGCTGACCTATGGGCGGCAATGGCAGCTCGGCTACGACAAGCTGCCGCCGCTGCCGTGGTGGCTGGTCGAGATCATGCACCGGGCGTTCGGCGCCGACGCCGCCTATTACGCGCTGGCGCAAGCGGCGGTGATCATAGCCTTCGTCGCGGTGTGGGCGACGGCGCGGCCGTTGGTCGGAGCGACCGGCGCGCTCATTGCCGTGCTGATCATCGACGGCATGCATTACTTCCAATACACCGCGGTGAAGTTCAATCACGACGTCATCCAGCTGCCGTTCTGGGCGCTGGCCGGCTACGCCTTCCACGCGGCGCTCAAGCGCGGCCGCTTGGCGCATTGGCTGCTGCTCGGCTTCGCCTTCGGCAGCGCGCTGTGGGCGAAATATTTCGTCGTCGTCTTGGCGGCGCCCTACGCGCTGTTTCTGTTGTTCGACCGCGATGCGCGGCGGGCGCTGGCAACGCCCGGGCCATGGCTTGCGCTGATCGTCGCGCTTGTGATCGCCGCGCCCCATGTCGTGTGGCTGTTTCAGACCGATTTTCTGCCGCTGGCCTATGCCGAGCACCGCGCCTCCGACGTGCGCGGCTGGTACGATCATATCCTGCACCCGGCCGCGTTTCTGGGCAGCCAGATCTTCTTCCTGCTGCCGTCGTTCTTTATCGCCGCGCCGCTGCTGTGGCCGGCTCCCCTCCCCCTTGTGGGGAGGGGTTGGGGGTGGGGGTCGAGAGGCGACGCGCGCGCGTCCACGCTAGCGACCGCACCTCCCGACCCTCCGCCCTACCC
>JBAUYI010000208.1:0-2614 GCA_049584715.1 Xanthobacteraceae bacterium | reverse complement strand
ATCAGATAGAGCGTGCCGTTGACGATCAGCAGGTTGGAGGATTGCGCCCGGTCCGGACGCGGTAATGGACCACCGGCAGTGCCGAGTGTGATCAGCGTCGTCTCGGCCTGGGCCGCACCGGTCCAGGCTGAGATCGTCGCCATCGCCAGCAAAGAGCGCCGTTTCGCGTTCATGCGAATCCTCCCCTGTTTTCTTCCCCTGCCGGTTTTCCGGAAGGGTTGGTTACGCAAGCTTCATCTGCCGCAGCATGGCGCGGCCGGTGAGACCATAGGGGTTCGCCAGCGTCTCCAGAAGCTCGAAATGGTTGTACGCCTCGCCGACGATCAACGCGGCGGGTTTTCCCAGACCCTGCACCGCCGCGAAGAAATCTTGCGTCTGGCGCTGGAATTCCGGCGTCTCGCAGGTGCCGTAGGCGAGAACGAGCGCGGTGTGCAGGCCGTCGAAATGGCGCTGCGCGCTGAGCTTCTCCACCATCGCGTCGGTGAACGTGACGTAGGACGAGCGCTTCGAGCGCCGCACCGGCTCGAGCTCGTACATGCCGCTGAGCAGCAGCGCACCTTTGCAGAAATTTTTCGGCAAATCTTCTTCGCGCCAACCACCGGTCAGAAAGCAAGCCGCAAGATGCGAGCCGGACGAATGGGCCGAAATGTAAAACCGGTCGCGGTCGCCGCCAAAACTTGCCGCGTTGCGCCACGTCCAGGCCAGCGCCCGGCGCACCTGCTCGTACATCGGGAAAAGATCGCCGCCGGCCTGCTCGACATTGATGAAATCGATGATGACGGCATGTGCGCCGGCATGCACTAAAGGCTCGGCCTGCAAGGCGTAATCGGCCGCCTTGTTGCGGCGCCAGGCGCCGCCGTGGACGAAGACATTAATGGGGGCATTCGCCGCAGCGGCCCGAAAAATATCGAGCTGCTCGTATTGGCTCGGCCCGTAGGCGACGCGCTGCGGCGTTCCTAGGATCGCCCGCGTCCGTTCGCTCGCGGCGATGCGGCGCGCGACGATCAAAGGGCGGTTCGGCGCATAGACGTCCTGGTCGTAGGCATCGTCGAGCGCCTTTTGGTCCAGGTCGCGCCAGACCAGCGGGCCCTGGGCGGTAGCGGGCTGCGGCATTTTCGATCTCACATATCAGTCATGTATTTTGATGAAATTTCAATCGAACAGGTTAAATCGGCCACAACCCGCTGTGTCTACAACCGGACAGTCAGCACGGAGGAACCCATCATGACGACGCTTGTTATGCGTTTTTTCGCGGACGATAAAGGCGCCACTGCTATTGAATACGGCCTCATCGCGGCCGGTATTGCCGTGGCAATCATCGCTACCGTCCAGGCTCTCGGCACCAACTTGAACAGCACCTTCTCGTCGGTTTCGACCGCGATGAAGTAGGCTGCGTTGCCGTTTCGCAACCAAAGCCCTCGGTTTCGGCCGGGGGTTTTTTGCGTTTGTTGTTCTGTCACACTTTATATTCGCGCGCGGCAACGTTTCGCTTACCCCAAGTTCAATTCCTTAAAGAAGTCGTTGCCCTTGTCGTCGATGACGATGAAGGCGGGGAAATCGACGACCTCGATGCGCCAGATCGCTTCCATGCCGAGCTCGGGATATTCCAAGGTTTCCACTTTCTTGATGCAATGCTCGGCGAGGTTGGCCGCCGCGCCGCCGATCGAGGCCAGATAGAAGCCGCCGTGTTTCTTGCAGGCGTCGCGCACGACGGCGGCGCGGTTGCCCTTGGCCAGCATCACCATGGAGCCGCCGGCGGACTGGAAATCCTCGACGAAAGAGTCCATGCGGCCGGCCGTGGTCGGCCCGAAGGCTCCCGAGGCGTAGCCTTCCGGGGTTTTTGCAGGTCCCGCGTAATAGACCGGATGGTTCTTGAAATAATCCGGCAAGCCCTCGCCTTTCTCCAGCCGCTCACGCAGCTTGGCATGGGCCAGATCGCGCGCCACGATCATCGGGCCGGAGAGCGACAGCCGCGTCTTGATCGGATGTTTGGTGAGCTGCGCGAGAATCTCTTTCATCGGCTTGTTGAGATCGATCTGCACCACCTCGCCGCCGAGCTTTGAAGTGTCGACGTCGGGCAGGTATTTCGCCGGATTATGCTCAAGCTCTTCCAAAAACACGCCGTCCTTGGTGATCTTGCCGAGCGCCTGACGATCGGCCGAGCACGACACGCCGAGCCCGATCGGCAGCGAGGCGCCGTGACGCGGCAGGCGGATGACGCGCACATCGTGGCAGAAATATTTGCCGCCGAACTGCGCGCCGACGCCGAGCGCCTGCGTCATCTTCTGGATTTCCTGCTCCATCTCTTTGTCGCGAAACGCGTGGCCGTCCTCGGAGCCGTGGTCGGGCAGCGCATCGTAATATTTGCAGGAGGCAAGCTTCACCGTTTTCATCGTCAGCTCGGCCGAGGTGCCGCCGATGACGATGGCGAGATGGTACGGCGGGCAGGCCGCGGTGCCGAGCGTCAGCACTTTTTCTTTCAGGAAGGCGAGCATGCGCTCGCGGGTGAGGATCGACGGCGTCGCCTGGAACAAAAACGCCTTATTGGCCGAGCCGCCGCCCTTGGCGATGAACAAAAACTTGTACGCCGCATCGGCCTCGGCATGATCAGGAT
>JBAUYI010000207.1:0-16845 GCA_049584715.1 Xanthobacteraceae bacterium | reverse complement strand
GCGTGGTCTCGATCGAGGTCGAGCCGGCGCCGAGGAGCCAGATGATCAGCCGGTCGAGCACGATGCCGACGACGACAATCAGCGCCAGCGCCAGTCCGACCGATTTCCACAACACCGCGCGCAGCGGCGGCGCAAGCATCTGGGTGAGGGCTTTGATGGCGTCGTCGAACATTTTTCGCCTCTGCAAGACGGCAGAGGTAGCGACGCCCGGTGGCTAGTACAAGTGGCAGCCCGGGTTAGACTGATCGGTTGGCGGCCTTCTCACAAGGTAATAGGAGCAGCGCAATCAGGCCGCCACGGCGTCGGCGTTCTCGTCCTCCGACCGCGGCGCAAGCGAAGCGCGCGTATCATCGTCGGGCGCATGGGGCAGATCGGCCCATTGCAGCGCCTTGTAATTGAATCCCTGGCGGATGGTCGGCTTGACCACGTTGAAATAGGGCGAGATGTCGAAGTCGCGCGGGCAGTACAGCGAGGAGTGGCGGATCTCCAAAATCTGCTCGAGCGCCTGCAGGCTGCGCGCCAGCGTGATCTTGGGCAGGATCGGATAGCGCACGGTGGTGAACGCGTCCGCGATCAGCGCCGAGCAGATCAGCCGCGACGGATCGCCCGAGCCGAGCGCGATCATGCGCCGGCGCCAGCGCTGCGGCACCGGCAGCGGCAGCAGATAGCGCAGCAGGTCGGTGATGTTCTTGACGTCGTAGCCGAAGCCGACGCGGGCGATGGCGTAGGCGCAGACCGTTGCGCAGTCGTCCGCGGTCAAGCCGACCGGCCGGCAGATGCGGGTGTGGAAGCGGAAATATTTCGACAGCGGCGCCGACACCACGCCTTCGCCGATATTGGCTTCGATCAAAACGTGCGGCTCGCCGTCTGCAGTGCAGAAGCCTTCGATCGGCCCGACATAGAGCGCCGAATGCGACCAGGTCGATTGCGTGAGATATTTGATGACGCCGGAAATGTGGTTGTTGCCCTCGACCAGAAGCACGTCGCCGGGCGCGAGCGATTGGCGTAAAGCGTCCGGATCGCTCGGCGTGAACGGCTCGTAGCCGCGCACCGGCTTCTGCAAATAGCGGGCGATCAGTTGCCCGAAGCTATCGCGCACTTTGCCCATGAGCCCCTCCCGGCCCTGTCGCGTCTGTCGCGCGGTTTGGTCGCGTCTTTGTTTGGACGCATTCTATGTGAAGTCCGTTGCGTATTGGTTCACGGGCCACCGACGCCGTTGACCGAAACTTAAGCGTAGCGTTTGCGCAACCGCCGTTGTTCGGGCAATCTGCGGCACCGTCGCAAGCATCCGGAAACCATGCCGCACAAGGCTTATGCAAAAATCAGCCGACGTTGCTTTCTCGCCACGGCTGCAGCCGTCGTGGCGCGTCCGGCCGTCGCGGCCACGCCGCCGCCTGCCGCGACCGATGTCATCATCGTCGGCGCCGGTGCCGCCGGCATTGCTGCGGCGCGCCGCATCGCCGCAGCCGGGCGGCGCTATGTGCTCGTCGAGGCGTCCGACCATATCGGCGGCCGCTGCATCACCGACACCAAGACGTTCGGCGTGCCGTTCGACCGCGGCGCCCATTGGATTTACGCGCCCGACCTCAATCCGCTGACCAAGCTGACGCCGCGCCGCGGCATCGAGGTCTATCCGGCGCCGCCCAGCCAGAAAATCCGCATCGGCCGGCGCTATGCCCGCGAAGGCGAGCTGGAGGACTTTCTATCCGCCGAGGTGCGCGCCACCCGCGCCATCAACGACGCGGCGCGCAAGGCCGACGTGCCGTGCGAGCAGGTGATGCCGAACGATCTCGGCGACTGGCGCGCGACGGTCGAATTCATGCTCGGCCCGTTCGGTTGCGGCAAGGAATTGGCGCAGTTCTCGGCGCTGGATTTTTCCAAGGCCGCCGAGCGCACCACCGCAACCTTCTGCCGCCAGGGATTCGGCGCGCTGCTCGCGGCGCTCGCCGAAGGCGTCACAGTGCAATTGTCGACGCCGGTGAAATCGATCGACGCCCGGCGCAGCCTCACCGTCGAAACCGCGAAGGGCACGCTGACCGCGCGCGCCGTCATCGTCACCGTCTCGACCAACATCATCGCCGCGGGCCGCATTCAATTCCTGCCGGAATTGCCGCACCGGAACATCGACGCCTTCGGGCGGCTCTCGCTCGGCAGCTACGACCGTGTCGCGCTGGAGCTGGTCGGCAATCCGCTCGGCCTCGACAGCGACGATCTGGTGTTCGAGAAGTCTACCGACAGCCACACCGCCGCCATGCTCGCCAATGTGTCCGGCACGCCGCTGTGCGTGGTCGACGTCGGCGGCGCGTTCGGTCGCGATCTGTCGGCGCGCGGCGAAGCCGCCATGGTCGATTTCGCCTCGCAATGGCTGGCTGGGCTTTATGGCGCCGAGATCAAGAAGGCGATCGGCCGCACCCAAGCCACGCGCTGGAATGCCGACGCCTTCACGCTCGGCGCCGCGTCCGCCGCCGTGCCCGGTGCCCAGCTCGCGCGCCGCATCATGATGGAGCCGGTGAACGACGCGATCTGGTTCGCCGGCGAAGCCGCCCACGAAACCTTGTGGGGGACGGTCGGCGGCGCCTGGGACTCCGGCGAGCGCGCCGCCGACGCTGTGCTGCGCCGCATGGGCGTGCTCAAGACTCCGGCTCCGGAAGCCGAGGCTGCGCCCAAGCCCAAGGTGAAAAGCGCGCGCCCTGCGCCGCGCGAGCAGTCGTCGTTCGGCGGCACGCCGAACATCATGCGCCCGGAGCGATAGTGCCGGAATTGGACAAGGTCCGTTGCCGCGTCTCCGATGGGTGTTCGCCGAATGCGGCGCGATATGCGGCGGCGAAGCGGCCGAGTTCGTGAAAGCCGAAGCGGCTCGCGACTTCCGTGATGGTGGATGCGGCGCCGTCTTGCGTTGAAAGCGTACGTCTGACTTCGCTCAGTCGCAGCGTGTGCAAATGGCTCACCGGCGTAACGCCGAGTATGGCTTGGCACGCGCGTCTGAGTTGACGTGGCTCCACACCGACGGCGCGACTCAATTCCGGAATCCGCGCCGGCTTGTCGAGATTGGCCTGCACGACCCGGACAAAGCGATCGACGATGTCCTTGTAGCGTTCGCGTTGCGACTGCCGCACCGATATTTGCCCCCTGCAGCGTCCGCCATGATCGGTCGCGTAAACGACACGTAACCAATGCAGAGATCGCCGCGATAACCGCGCGCATATATCCGCTCGCGGGCGCGGTGGCGCTGTGTCTTTTGTCACAGGGCGATCGTCTAGCCGTTTTGTCGCAGGCGATTTGAGCAATCTCAGGTTTGCAATCTTCCACAGCAAACGCGAGCGTGGTGCGCGCGACCTTTCAGAATCAAGATAAAGCGTATCGCAATACCGCTTTGTTGCAGATCAGCAACAAGCGCCGGAAACATCATCGCTTGTCCGAAATTGCATATTCATCGCGTGCTCGGCCGAACTAGGTTCCGCCTGCCTGGAAAAACAAACATCCAACGCTGAAACAAACGGGGACTGACAATGACGATTCGTAATCTGATTGCGGCGCTCGGAGTGTTGAGCCTCAGCTCGGCCGGAGCAATGGCCGCCGATTTGGCGCTGAAGGCGCCTCCGCCTCCGCCTGCTCCCGTTGCGAGCTGGACCGGCTTTTACATCGGCGTCAACGGTGGCGCCAGTTGGGCTACCGCGGCAAATTCCATCAATCTCGGCGGGCTCGGGCTCGGCGGCGCAGCCGCGCTGCCGCTGTATTCGCAAGGCCTGAATGGCTTCCTGGCCGGCGGACAGATCGGCTACAACTATCAGGCCGGAAATTTCCTGGTCGGTGTTGAGGGCGATGGCGACTGGAGCAACATCAAGGGCTCCACGCCTTGCCTCGTTCTCTTCACCTGCACCGCCAACATGCAGTGGACCGCCGATGCCACCGTCCGCGCCGGCGTTCTGCCGCTCAATAATCTGCTCGTCTATGTCAAGGGCGGCGCGTCGTGGACCAGTGTGAAGTATAACTTCAGCGACGGCGGCCTCCTCGCGCCCGCTTCGTTGACCTCAAACCAGTCTGAAACGAAGGTCGGCGGCTTGCTCGGTTTCGGTACGGAATACATGTTTGCGCCGCACTGGACCGCCAAGATCGAATATAATTATGTGGACTACGGCAGTCACACCGATACCCACACGCTGACTTTGGCCGTGCCCGGTGCCGCGCTAAATGTCGGCGTGCCGGTCCAGTCCAGCCTCAAGGCCAGCACGATGAAGGCCGGCATCAACTACCTGTTCTAATCGGCGCTACGTGGTGCTCTAAAGAAGCTCCGGGGAGAAATACCCCGGAGCTTTTTTCATTGCGCGCCGTCGTGGCTTGCGGGCGGCTCGGGATTGCGTTCTCAACCCCGCAGCACGCCGCCGGTGCGCTTGCCGACTTCGGCGACGATTTTGGCCGCCAGCGCCTCGATCTCGGCGTCGGTCATGGTCTTGTCGCGCGGCTGGATGGTGACGGCGATGGCGATCGATTTCTTGCCGAGTTCGATGCCTTTGCCTTCGTAGACGTCGAACACGGCGACGCCCGTGATCAACTTGCGGTCGACCGATTGTGCCGCGCGCACGATGTCGGCGGCTTTCACGCTGCGCTCGACCACGAAGGCGAAATCGCGCTCGACCGGCTGAAACGGCGACAGCTCCAGCGCCGGCTTGGCGCGCGTCGCTTTCGCCTTCGGCTCGGGGATGCGCTCCAAAATGACTTCGAAGCCGGCCAGCGGGCCTTTGGCGTCGAGTTTTTCCAGCGTGCCCGGATGCAACTCGCCGAAATGGCCGAGCACGTTTTGCGGCCCGATCTGGATCGTGCCGCAGCGTTCGGGGTGAAACCACGGCGGGCCGCCTGGCGCGATTTGCAGCGCTTGCGCCGGCGCGCCGGCCGCTATCAGCACCGTGAGCGCATCGGCTTTGGCATCGAAGGCATCGACCTCGCCGTCGTGCTTGGTCCAGTGCCGGCCGATGCCGGACGGTTTTGCCAACGCGCGGCGCACGCCTGCGGCAGCGGTGAACTGATCGGCGGGCGCGTCGCCGCGAAATATTTGGCCGACTTCGAACAGGCCGGCATCGGGAAAACTCCGATCCGCATTTTTCTGTGCCGCCGCGATCAGGCCGGGGATTAGGCTCGGCCGCATGTCGGAGAGATCGGCGGCGATCGGGTTGGCCAGCGCCAGCTCGGGCTTGCCGCCGCCGAACAGTTCGGCGTGAGCTTTGGCTATGAACGACCAGGTCACAGCTTCGACCAGATTACGCGCGGCAAGCGCGCGCTTGGCTTTACGCACGCGCAATTGGATCGTCGTCAGCACCGGCTTGCGCGGCGCTGCGCCGCGATCGAACGGTGTCGACGGCACTTTGTCGACGCCGACAATGCGCACCACCTCTTCGACGATGTCGGCCTTGCCCTCGACGTCGGGCCGCCACGACGGCACTGCGATCTTCACCCGCTCGCCCTGGCCGGCGACGAAGAAGCCGAGGCGCTCCAGCACGCGGCGCATCTCGGCCTGCGGCACGGTGAGGCCCGCCAAGCGCTTGAGCTCGGACAGCGGGAAATCGATGATGCGCTCGCGCGGCTCGGCGCTGCCGGCGACCGTTGCTTCCGACGGCGTGCCGCCGCACAAGTCCAGCACCATGCGGGTCGCGAGCTCCAAGCCCGGCAGCATGAACACCGGATCGACGCCGCGCTCAAAACGGTAGCGGGCGTCGGAATTGATGCCGAGCTTGCGGCCGGTCTGCGCGATGTTGATCTCATTCCACAGCGCCGATTCGATCAGCACGTCGGTGGTGGTTTCCGAGCAGCCGGTGGTTTCGCCGCCCATGATGCCGGCGAGCGATTCGACGCCGTCTTGGTCGGCGATGACGCAGACGCTGTCGTCGAGCGTGTAGGTCTTGCCGTCCAGCGCCAGCAGCGTCTCGCCGCTTTGCGCACGGCGCACGGTGAGATTGCCGCGCACTTTTGCCGCGTCGAACACATGCAGCGGCCGGCCGCGATCGTAGGTGATGAAGTTGGTGATATCGACCAGCGCATTGATCGGCCGCAAGCCGATCGCGGTCAGCCGCTTTTGCAGCCACGCCGGTGACGGTCCGTTCTTGACGCCGCGCACGAGGCGTAGCGCGAAGGCCGGGCAAAGCTCGGGCGCTTCGATCTTGACCGCAACCGGGCAGGGGAACTCGCCCTTGACCGGCTTGATGGCCGCATCCTTGAACTTGCCCATGTCGGCTGCGGCAAGATCGCGGGCGATGCCGTGCACGCCGGCGCAGTCCGGCCGGTTCGGCGTCAAATTGATCTCGATCACCGGATCGTCAAGCCCGGCATATTTGGCGTAACTCTCGCCGACCGGCGCGTCGTCGGGCAGGTCGATGATGCCCTCGTGGTCGTCGGAGATTTTCAGCTCGAACTCCGACACCAGCATGCCGCGGCTCTCGACGCCGCGGATGGTGCCGACCGCGAGCGTCATATCCTTGCCGGGAATGTAAGCACCCGGCGGCACGAACACGCCCTTCATGCCGGTGCGCGCATTCGGCGCGCCGCACACCACCTGCACCGGATCGCCGGAGCCGGTGTCGACCATGCAGACACGGAGCCGGTCGGCGTTCGGATGCTGCCTGGCCTCGACCACGCGGGCGATGGTGAACGGCGCCAGCTGTTGGCCCATGTTCTCGACGCGCTCGACCTCGAGCCCGATCATGGTCAGCTTGTCGGTGATCTCGCCGAGCGCATGGTCGGTGTCGAGATGCTCCTTGAGCCAGGCGAGGGTGAATTTCATCACGAACTCACTCCCCCCGCCAGCGTCGGGACATCGAGCGAGCGGAAGCCGTAATGCGATAGCCAGCGCACGTCGGCCTCGAAGAAGGCGCGCAGGTCGGGCATGCCGTATTTGAGCATGGCGAGACGGTCGATCCCCATGCCCCAGGCAAAGCCTTGGTATTCGTCGGGATCCAGGCCGCAGCTTTTCAGCACGTTCGGGTGCACCATGCCGCAGCCGAGAATCTCCATCCATTGGTCGCCTTCGCCGAAGCGGACTTCGCCTTTGTCGCGGCGGTACTGCAGGTCGACTTCGAGCGACGGTTCGGTGAACGGAAAGAACGACGGCCGAAACCGCATGCCGACCCGGTCGACCTCGAAGAACGCCTTGAAGAATTCTTCCAGGATCCATTTCAGGTGGCCGAGATGCGAGCCCTTGTCGATGACCAGGCCCTCGACCTGGTGGAACATCGGCGTGTGCGTCTGATCGCTGTCGCGGCGATAGGTGCGGCCGGGAATGATGACGCGGATCGGCGGCTTTTGGCTCAGCATGGTGCGCACCTGCACCGGCGAGGTGTGGGTGCGCAGCAGCAAGCGCGTGCCGTCCGGCTTCGGATTGAAGAAGAACGTGTCGTGCATGTCGCGCGCCGGATGGTCTTCCGGGAAATTCAGCTTGGTGAAATTGTAGTCGTTGGTCTCGATGTCCGGGCCTTCGGCGACGGCGAAGCCCATGTCGGCGAAGATTGCGGTCAATTCGTCGGTCACCTGCGTGATCGGATGGACGCGGCCGATTTCGGCCGGCGCCTCGCGCACCGGCAAGGTGACGTCGACGCTTTCGGTGTTGAGGCGGGCTTCAAGCGCCGCGTCTTTGAGCGCCTCGCGGCGCGCGGCGAGCGCGGCGTTGATGCGGTCCTTCAGGCCGTTGATCAGCGGCCCTTGGGTCTTGCGCTCGTCCGGCGGCAGTGTGCCGAGCGTTTTTAGGAGCGCGGTGAGGGAACCGTTCTTGCCTAGGGCTGCGACACGCACGGCTTCTAGCGCCGTGTCGTCGCCGGCGGCGGCGACGTCGGCGAGAATTTGTTGCTCGAGTTGCGCGGTGTCGGTCATGGGCGCGCTCAATCCGGCAGGAACGGCAGGTCGGTATCGCCCGGCCGGCCGCCGGCCTGGGTCAGCATGGCATGGACTTGGCCGCGATGATGGGTCTGGTGATTGAACATATGGGTGACCAGCATCCAGCGCGGCCGCGTCCATTCCCGCTTGGTGGCGCGGGAATAATAGGTCTGATCGGCGGCGAGCCACCCGTCGTCGACCTTGTCGGCCCAGTCGATCATGGTCCGGTCGAAGCTTTTGCGCTCGGACTTCAGATTGTCCCAGTCCGGATAGAGCGACACCGATTCCGGAATGCCGACCGTCGGCCGCGGCAGGTCGGTGAAGCGGCCCATCCAGTCGCGGTCGCCCCAAAGAATATGGCTCAGCGTCTTGTGGATCGAGCCGAACCAGGCGCCGCGCTCGCGGCGGCGCTCGTCATCCGACAAGCTGTCGGCGACGCCGTAGAGGTTTTCATTCTGCCAGCGATTGTAACGCGCCATCCGCTGGACGTACGCGCGGTCGATCATGACACGGTCATCCGTTTCTATAATCGTCATGGCCGGACTTGTTCCGGCCATCCACGTCTTACCTGCTCGTGAAGCAAGGCGTGGATGCCCGGCACAAGGCCGGGCATGACGGGAAACTTAAGCGAGTGCGGACTTGGCCTGGCCGACGATCGCCTCGAACGCCGCCGGCTCGGTGATGGCGAGGTCCGAGAGCACCTTGCGGTCGACCATGATGCCGGCCTTGCTCAAGCCGGCGATGAAGCGGCTGTAGTTCAGCCCGAACGGGCGCACCGCGGCGTTGAGGCGCTGGATCCACAGCGCGCGGAAGGTGCGCTTCTTGCGCTTGCGGTCGCGGAAGGCATATTGGCCCGCCTTCTCCACCGCCTGCTTGGCGATGCGGATCGTGTTCTTGCGCCGGCCGCGATAACCCTTGGCGGCCTTGAGCACCTTCTTGTGCTTGGCATGGGATGTGACGCCGCGCTTGACGCGTGCCATGGTCGATCTCCTTTGAAAATTCGCAGAACGTTGAAACGGTACGCTGCAGAAAGCAGGCGGACGTCAGCCGTTCGGCAAAAAGTACTTCTTGATGTTGTCGCCGTCGGTCTTGAACAGCACGTTGGTGCCGCGCAACTGGCGGATCTGCTTCTTGGTGCGCTTGATCATGCCGTGACGCTTGCGCGACTGCGTGTAGAGGACCTTTCCGGACCCCGTCACCTTGAAGCGCTTCTTGGCGCCCGACTTGGTCTTGATCTTGGGCATTTGGCTCTCCTGAAGGCCGCAGGCGCGAGCGCTCGCTGGCCGAAAATGCTCATAAATGAGCGGGGTGTGCATGAGCACATCGCCGCCGCCACGGCAGCCCTTAATCAGCCGGGCGGCGGGAGGGCGCGGTTATGGCAGAGGAGGCGGAATTAGGCAATCGCCTTGACGATCAAGGGGATTCACCCCGTGATCAAGGCCGCTTTCTCGGCGTTCTTTCTAGTGCAGCAAAGAAGGGTAGGGCGCCGCCGCCTACCGCGGCGCCAGCACCATCACCACCTGGCGGCCTTCGAAGCGCGGTTCCTGCTCGATCTTGGCGATTTTCGCGGTGTCGACCTTGACCCGGTCTAAGAGCTTATAGCCGAGCTCCTGGTGCGCCATTTCGCGGCCGCGGAACCGCAGCGTCACCTTGACCTTGTCGCCTTCCTGGAAGAAGCGCTCCATCGACCGCATCTTCACGTCGTAATCGTGATGATCGATCATCGGCCGCAGCTTGATCTCCTTGATCTCGACGACCTTCTGCTTCTTGCGCGCCTCGGCGGCTTTCTTCTGCGCCTGATATTTGTATTTGCCGTAATCGAGAATTTTTGCGACCGGCGGCACCGAGTTCGGCGCGATTTCTACAAGATCGAGGCCGGCCTCCTGGGCCATGGCAATTGCTGCCTCGATCTCGGTGACGCCCTTGTTGGCGCCGTCTTTGTCGATGAGTTGGACCTCGCGTACGCGGATCTCCTCGTTGATGCGCGGACCCTCCTTGGCGGCGGGTTGCGGCGCTCTGCTGGGGCGACGAATGGGTTTTGTCTCCTTAGGTGGTTGCAGTAAACGCGGAGAATCGGGAGTTTCCAGGCATAAGTCAACGACAATGCATGCTGCGTGCGGTCATGATCTATATTCCGTCACCCTGAGGTCGCGGCCACCACAGGATGATGGAAGCGGCGATGAACGATAACAGCCTGAGATTCCTGCACATTGGCGACGGCGCCGTGCGCCGCGGCATCGCCGTGCGTGCGCAGGCGGGCGCCGCGCCGGGCCTGTTCTGGCTCGGCGGCTACAAGTCCGACATGAAGGGCACCAAGGCTGAGGCGCTCGCCGACTGGGCGGCGCAGGCAGGGCGTGCCTGCGTCCGGTTCGACTATTCCGGCCACGGTGAGTCCGAGGGCGCATTCACCGACGGCACCATCGGCCGCTGGCTCGCCGACAGCCTGGCCGTGTTCGATGCCTCCTGCGCGGGGCCGCAAATCCTGATCGGCTCGTCCATGGGCGGCTGGCTGGCGCTGCTGCTGGCGCGCGAGTTGAAGCGGCGCTCCTCTTCTTACCCTCCCCCGCTTGCGGGGGAGGGTAGGGTGGGGGCCGCCTCTGTCGCCGGGATGGTATTGATCGCGCCGGCGGTGGATTTCACCGAAGAGCTGATGTGGAAGCGGTTCACGCCCGAGATCAAGCGCGAGCTCGAGGAGACGGGAGTCTGGGCGCGGCCGTCGCAATATGCGGCGGAGCCTTATCTGGTGACGCGGCAATTGATCGAGGACGGCCGCAAGCACCTCTTGCTCGGCGGCTTGATCGAGACCGGCTGCCCGGTGCGCATTTTGCAAGGCGTCGAGGATCCCGACGTGCCGTGGCGGCACGCCGTCGAACTGACCTCGCGGCTGGCCAGCGACGACGTCGTGCTCACCTTGGTCAAGGATGGCGATCACCGCCTGTCGCGGCCCGAGGATATCGAGCGCATGATCGCGGCGGTGATGGAATTTTAGCCCGCGGCGGCCGCAACGTCCTCGAACGCCACGCCGATTTGGTCGGCGGTGCGCCACACCACACGACAGGCGCGGCGGGTGCGGCCTTGCTCGAAGGTCAGCTCGAAGGTCTCCGGCAGGCCATAGGTGTTGGCGAGCTTGAGGCAGGCGCCGCTCGACGTAATGTTTTGCACTGTGCAGTGAATCATCGATCCGCGGTGCGGCGGGATGATCTTGGCGCTGCGCGACATGCGGGTGCGGGTGACGTCTCTGCGTTCCTTGTCGTCGTTGTCGTCTTTCATGACGCGGTGGTGCCTGGCGTGACGGCGCGGGCTCGAGCGCCGGTGTGCGTTGTAGCGCCCAAGTCTTACGGATCGTCGAACGGGTCCGTGCGCAGAAGGTTAACGGCGCGGAAGGAATTCGACGAAATTTTTGCTGCTTCCACCGCAAACGCAAAGCGGGAGGCTTGAAGCCTCCCGCTTTCACGCAACGCGTGCTCAACTGAACTCACACGCACTAAACCGGCAAAGCCTTAGCCCTTGCCGACGACGTCCACTGTCACCGATGCGAGCCCGGAACAGCCGATGGCGTGGGCCGCCCCCGGCGTCAGGTCGATGATGCGGCCTTTGACGAACGGCCCGCGATCATTGATGCGCACCACGACGGAGCGGCCGTTGCTGGTGTTGGTCACCCGCACCATGGTGCCGAACGGCAGGCTGCGATGAGCCGCGGTCAGACCCGAAGCCACGACCCGTTCGCCGGTGGCGGTTCGCCCCTCGGAATAAACTGAAGCAATTCCGCTTTGCGCCGATGCAATTGTCGGTACGACAAAAGTAGAAACAACAAGAGCCGAAAGTACAAAAATCTTTGTCAGGCTATTGCCAGCCATGATCTTCCTATTCAGTTGTTGATGGGAAGGGTGAATCGGCTCGTTGGTCTTGAGCCAGGGCCGCTAAGACAGGCTAAATATGTTCATTGTGCGACGCAGCAATTTTGCATAATCTTTGCGCGGTAACGGGTTCCTGCCTCCATTGTGGGCAAAGCTCCTAAGCCATTGTTTTCAAAAATGGAAAGACGAGGCGCCACTGGCTCAAAAGCGGCGCTATGCGCGAGCGGGATTCTGCTCTGCGTGCAGTGCGGAATCGAAACGGCACCATCGGCCGTTGTCAAAGTGGCGGTTATTCCGTCTTGATATTGGCCGACCGGATAACCTTACCCCATTTCTCGGTATCGTCGGCGATGAGCTTGCCGAATCCAGCGGGTGTCAGCGACAGCGGCCGAACGCCCAAGCCGACCAGGCGCGCCCGTGTGTCCGGCTCGGCGACGATGGCGTTGATCGCAGTGTTGAGCTTGTCGACGATGGCCGTCGGCGTGGCCGCAGGTGCGCAGATGCCGAACCAGCCGCTGGCGTCATAGCCCGGCACAAATTCTCCCACGGCCGGCACGTCGGGCAAGACATCCGATCGCGCTGCGCTACTCACAGCGAGCGCGCGCAATCTGCCGTCCCCGACGTACTGGCTCGCCTGGGTTATGGTTGAAAACGCGACTTGCACCTCCCCGCTCAGGAGATCGGGTATGTAGCCTGTCCGATACGGCACGTGAGTGAGTTCGATGCCCGTCATCATCTTCAACAGCTCGTACATGAGATGGGGCGTGGTTCCGATACCCGGCGACGCCATATTGATCCTGCCCGGATTCGCTTTGGCGTAGGCGATGAACTCCGGAAAAGATTTCGCCGGCAGTGCCGGATTGGCCGTCAGCAGAAAAGGCGCGCTGCAGATCATGCCGACAGCGGCGATGTCGCGCACGAATTTGAAAGGAAGGTTCGGGTAAAGGCTGGCGTTGACCGTATTGGCGTTGGCGGCGAGCAGCAACATGTAGCCGTCCGCCGGCGCAGCCACGACGTCCTGGGCGGCAAGGCTTGAGCCCGCGCCCGACCGGTTCTCGACGAAGAATTGCTGACCGAGTCGGTCCCCCATCCGCTGTCCGACCAGGCGGGCGATGACGTCCGGCCCGCTGCCGGCCGGAAAGCCGACAAGCACGCGCACTGGTCGGGTCGGATAATCGAGCGACCACGCGATGCACGGCAACATCGGGAGCGCCGCAGCGCCCGCCGCCATATGCAAAAAAGTTCGGCGGCGAAGTTTCACGGCATGTCCCGCTACTGGCGCGACCTATGGATTCTAGTACAGCGGCCCGCCCTCGACGGTGCAGCGGCGCAGCGTTCGGCGCTGTTCGCTCGGCCAATCGGTGCGCGCGTGCAGGCACGCGAGGTTGTCCCACATGACGAGGTCGCCGGGTCGCCAGACGTGCTCGTAGATGATGGCCGGATCTTCGGCGATCGCGAACAGCCGTTGCAACAACGCTTCGCTTTCGTCGCGGTCCATGCCTTGGATCCACATCGAGTTCTGGCTGGCGACGTAGAGTGCTTTGCGGCCGGAGCCGGGATTGGTGACGAAGATCGGCTGCGCGCAGTGATGGGTGCTCTCGAGCGGCAGCGTGACATCGATGCGGCGGCCGACGTTATATTGCTGGCCCTGCACGACCATCGCGCCGCCGAGCCGCCGTTTCAGATCGGCCGGCAGGTTTTCGTAAGCCGCATACATGCTGGAAAACTGCGTGTGACCGCCCTCGGACGGAATTTCGATGCCGTAGAGGAACGTCGCGCGATGCGGCTGCCGATGGTAGCACTTGTCGGTGTGGAACCACATTTCGCCGTGTCCCAGCGAGCCGAGGGCCTTGCCGTTGGCGTCGACGTGATCGCTGATCGTCATCATGTCGTCCCACACCAGCGCATCGGCCGCGCCCGGCGCGCCCGGCTTCGGCGGCACCCGCTTGGCTACGGGGCCAAAATGGGAGGCGAACCGGCGCTGATCGTCTTCGCTGAGGTTTTGCTCGCGGAACAGCAGCACCGCATGCTGGTGCCAGGCGGCCATGATCTGCCGCAGCGTCTCCTCGTCCAGCGGACGGCTGAGATCGACGCCGCGGATTTCCGCCCCGATGTCCGGATGCAGCTTGATGACCGAAATTGCTCGGGTCTGTTCGGCGACTTGCGACATGTTTTCCTCCCTACAGGCTTTTTCGGGATCGCGCTCTACGCAGAGGCCGCAGCGGCCGTCGGCAGCACGTAGCTTTTGAACTGGTCCCGTAGCGCGGTCTTCAGAATCTTTCCGGTCGCGGTGTGTGGGATTTCGGCGACGAAGGCGACGTCGTCGGGCATCCACCACTTGGCGACCTTGCCGTCGAGGAACGACAACAGCTCCGCCTTGGTCGCCGTCTGCCCTGGCTTGAGCACGATGATGAGCAGCGGCCGCTCGTCCCATTTCGGATGGCGCACGCCGATCACCGCGGCCTCGGCCACTTTGGGATGGCCGACCGCAAAATTCTCGATGTCGATCGAGGAAATCCATTCGCCGCCCGACTTGATCACGTCCTTGGAGCGGTCGGTGATCTGCATGTAGCCGTAACGATCGAGGGTGGCGACGTCGCCGGTATCGAAATAGCCGTTGTCGTCGAGGATCGAGCCGTCTTCCTTGAAATAGGCGCGCGCCACCGACGGCCCGCGCACTTTCAGCCGACCGAAGGTCTTGCCGTCGCGCGGCAATTCCTTGTCGTCGTCGTTGGTGATCTTCATGTCGACCGCGAACGGCGGATGGCCCTGCTTCATCTGCACGTCGAGTCGCGCTTCGCCGGACAGCGCCGCATATTCGGGCTTGATCGAGCCCAGCGTGCCGAGCGGGCTCATTTCGGTCATGCCCCAGGCGTGCAGAACCTCGACGTCGTAGTGTTCCTGGAATTTCTGCGTCATGGCGCGCGGGCAGGCCGAGCCGCCGATCACCACTTTCTTCAGATACGGCAGCTTCAGATTGTTGGCTTCCAGATGCTGCAGCAGCATCAGCCACACGGTGGGCACCGCGGCGGTGAAGCTGACCCGATAGGTGTCGAGCAATTCGTAGATCGAGGCGCCGTCGAGCTTGGCGCCCGGCATTACCATGGTGGCGCCGACCATCGGCGAGGTCAAAGCGAGCCCCCAGCAATTGGCGTGGAACATCGGCACCACCGGCAGGACGACGTCGCGGGAGGCAACGCCCATGGCGTCGAGCTGCGCCGCCATCATCGAGTGCAGCACGTTGGAGCGGTGCGAATAGAGCACGCCCTTGGGATTGCCGGTGGTGCCGGACGTGTAGCACATGCCGGCCGCGGTATTTTCGTCGAAAGTTTTCCAGATGAAGTCGCCGTCGACGTCGGCGATCCACTCCTCGTAGGGCACGGCATTCTTCAACGTGGTCGCCGGCATATGCGCGCCGTCGGTCAGCACCACGTATGTCTCGATCGACTTGAGCTTGTCGGCGATTTTTTCCAGGATCGGCACGAAGGTGAGATCGACCATCATGACGCGGTCTTCGGCATGATTGACGATCCAGACGATCTGCTCGGGAAACAGCCGCGGATTGACGGTGTGATAGATGGCGCCGATGCCCATGATGCCGTACCAGGCCTCGAGATGCCGCCAGCTGTTCCAGGCCAGCGTCGCCACCCGGTCGCCGAGCTTGATGCCGTCCTTGCTGAGCCGCTGCGACACCCGCAGCGCCCGCTTGCGCAGGTCGGCGTAATTCGTGGTGTGGAATGGGCCCTCGATCGAGCGGGTGATGACCGGCCGCTCGGCATGATAGGTCGCGGCGTGGTCGAGGATGCGATTGCAAAGCAGCGGCCAGTCCTGCATCAGCCCGAACATGATGTCGCCTCCCACGGGTCGTGCATTATCGGTTAGAGCATGATCCCGAAAAGTGGATACCGGTTTTCGGATAAGATCATGCTCAAACCAAGATTCTAGACCATGATCCGATTCAGTTGAATCGGATCATGGTCTAGGCTGCGGCGGTCGCCGGCAGCCGGCTTTAAGTTAACCTCGTGCGCCGCCAAGGCAAATACCGATTGCCTTGAATGCCGGCGTCCGGTCGGCTTAAAGCATATCCGGTTGCGGCGGCGGCGCGCGGGTGGGAGAGCTGTGGCGTGAGGTTTTGCGGCCTGAAAGCTGCCTTTGCGCTTGGCGTTTTGCTGTGCGCCAGCGGTTTGCTGTACGGAAGCTCTGGGGCGTGGGCGCAATTGGCGCTGGTCCCGCAGGCCAAGCATGCCCGCGCCGAGCACGGCCCGCCGCCCCCGGTCGCTTTGCCGCAGGAATTTGCCCCGCCCCAGGAAGTCTATGCCGCATTCCCGGAAGAGCCTGCTGCCGCCGCGGTGGCGCCGGCGGCGCCGTCGGCCTGCCAGGTTCGGCTTGCCAAAATCGCGGTGTTCCAGCCGCTGCCGACCCTGGTCGGGCCCGGCGAATGCGGCGCCGTCGATGCAGTGCATCTGGATGCGGTGATCCTGCCCGACCAGAGCAAGGTGGCGGTAACGCCGGCCGGGATCTTGCGCTGTCCGATGGCGGAAGAGCTCGCGCACTGGGTGCGCGAAGACGTGGCGCCGACGGCGACAAAACTCGGCTCGCCGCTGCGCGTGCTCGACAATTTCGATTCTTATGAGTGTCGCGGCCGCAATCGGGTGCGCGGCGCTACGCTGAGCGAACACGGCCGCGCCGACGCCATCGACGTGCGCCTGTTCAAGCTCGCCGACGGCCGCTCGCTGACCTTGACCGACGTGAACGTCGACAAGGCTTGGCGCGAGACCATCAAGGCGAGCGTCTGCGCGCGGTTCTCCACGGTGCTCGGCCCCGGTTCCGACGGCAATCACGAGGAGCACATCCATCTCGATCTCGCCGAGCGGCGCAACAATTACAAGCTCTGCGAATGGGATGTTCGCGTGCCGCCGCCGCCGCCGGCGGTCGCGCAGGCGGAAGACACGGCGCCGCCGGGCGAGGCCGCGGCAACCGAGGGCGACGACGACACCGCGCTGATCCCGCTCGACATGGTGCCGCTGCCGCGGCCGCGGCCGAAACTGGCTGAGGACGCTTCCGCTAGGGCGAAGAAATCCGATCGCAACTAAGGCGCGCCTCGCTTTTGTCTGAGCATGATCCGGAAAAG
>JBAUYI010000206.1:0-9179 GCA_049584715.1 Xanthobacteraceae bacterium | reverse complement strand
GCACCGCGCTCGCCGAGATCGACCCGCTGAAGTCCGGAAGCGACGGCGCCGCGGCGACGCCGGACGTGCTGACACGGTTGAATTCGGCGATCGCAAAAGTTTTTCCGAAAATCGCGGCAAGTCCGGTTCCGGTTCTGCTGCCGTTCGATACCGCGGCTTACCTGCGCGACGCCACGCAAGGTGCTGCCGGCGACGTCGGCAAATATTTGGCGGGCTTTTCCGCAGCGACGTTGTTCTTTCCCGGCCCGTCCGGATTTGACGCTGTGCTGTCGTTGCGGCCGCAGGACGCGCCGGACCTCAATCTCAGCTTCGCCCGTCCTGTGAACGTACAGATGTCCGGCTCGGCGCTGCTCTACGAGCTCGACGGTTCCGTCGTTGCCGACGAAACCGCGGTGCCGCAGCTCGACGGCCAATTTCCCGGCATCCGCCGCGTGCTGATCGAGAGCCATCTGCGCTACAGTTTTATGCGATACGGCGTGCCTTATTTCGTCTCGATCGAATGTTTCGACGGTGCGAACAGTTCGCGGCGGCTGTCGTGCCGCGAGGCGGACAAGGTCGCGATGCGCTTTCTCAAAGCTCTCAACGTCGTCGGCGGCGCGCCGCCGGCCAATCCTGCGAGTCTGGCGCAGCAGCCCATCGAGCGTCCCGAAGAGGCGTCGCCGGACTTCACCTATTACGCGCCGGGCGACATCCTGCCCGGCACCGGCTCGCGCGGCAAAAGCGGCCGCGCCGATTCCACGGTCTATGCCAAAATCCGCTTTCCCATGGCGCAGGGGCCCGCTTACGCCAACTCGCAGTCGTTCATGAATTGGGGCAATTGCGACCTCACCGGGCGTATCGGGCTCGGCGGTCGCGATAAGAATGCGGCCTACCGCTGCCGGGTCAACGACAAGACGCTGCTCACCGACGAATCGAAAAATTACGCCTATCCGTGGCGCGATAATTTTTGCGAGCACCGCGATTATTACGTCGGCCAATGCCCTGCCGGGCTCGGCCACCAGGGCCAGGATATCCGGCCGGGCTTTTGCCTGGAACATGTTGAGGGCGCCGGCCGCTGCGATCCCTATCAGGAAGACGTCGTCGCGGTCGCCGACGGCGTCGTCATGCGCTCGCCCGGCGACCGCTCGCTCTACCTCGTGGTCGACAAGCCCGGCGAACATATCCGCTTTCGCTATCTGCACATGAACCCGCAGATGCTCGATGCCGCCGGCATGGTCAGCGGCCGCGAAGTCGCCGAGGGCGAAGTGCTCGGTGCCGTCGGCAATTACGGCCGCGAGCCGGGCGGCACCACCTATCACCTGCACTTCGACGCCCAGGTGCCGACCCGCGACGGCTGGGTTTTTGTCAATCCATATATGACGCTGGTCGCCGCCTACGAGCGCCTGATCGGCGCGCACGGCCAGGTGGTCAACGATGCCATGTTCGCACCGCCGCCGGCCGCAGCCGCAGCCGATGGCCAAGCGCCCGCGGCCGACGGACAGGGCGCCGCCAATGCGATACCCAAGCTTGCCGAAACCACGAAATCATCGACCGACGATGCGAGACAATCGATCGACGCTTCGCCGAAAATCAAAACCGAACCAAAGGGTGAGCGCCAAACAGGCGAGCATTGCACGACGTACGTGCATCACGGCCATCGCCGGCAAATATGCCGCAGCGGCGTCGCCGAGAGCAGCGCCGGCGAAAGACATGCCGTTCGATCAGGAGGACGCCGGATATCGCGCCAAGGTCGCGGCGCACGGCATCACGGCTGAGACGCGCGTCATGCGTCCGACGGCTATGCCGTGGCTTCCCGCCCGGTTGCGTAACGGCTCGTGATCCGGTTGGATGCGGCCCAACCCGCCCCTAAAGCTCCAACCGTGAGGAAATGCCCGCCATGACGCCGTCCCCATCCGCGACCGCACGCGCCAAGACCAACGCCGCCGACCCCGCGGTCGCCGGGCTAGAGCGCCCGACACCTGCCGGCGCCAATGCGCCCGGTTTCGGCAGCGACGTGATCGCCGATGCGCTGCGTTCCCTCGACATTCCCTATATCGCGCTCACCCCGGGCGCGAGCTATCGCGGCCTGCACGACTCAATCGTCAATTATCTCGGCAATTCCTCGCCGCAGATGCTGCTTTGCCTGCATGAGGAAGCCGCCGTCGCCATCGCCCACGGTTATGCAAAAGTCACCGGCAAGGCCATGGCCGCGGCCGTGCATTCCAATGTCGGGCTCATGCACGCCTCCATGGCCATGTTCAATGCCTGGTGCGACCGCATGCCGATGCTCATCCTTGGCGCCACCGGCCCGGTCGATGCGGTCAAGCGCCGGCCATGGATCGACTGGATTCACACCGCGCGCGACCAGGGCGCTTTGGTGCGCGAATACACCAAATGGGACGACCAGCCGGCCTCGCCCGGCGCCGCGCGCGAAGCCATTTTGCGCGGCACCTGGATTTCCAACACCGCGCCGCAAGGCCCGGTCTACATCAATTTCGATGCCGAATTGCAGGAGATGAAGGTCGCCGAGCAATTGCCGTCGATCGACGTCGCGCGCTTCATGCCAACCGTCTCGACCGCGGCGCCGGCCGATCTGGTGAAGCAGGCGGCGGCGATGCTGAAAGACGCCAAGCAGGTGCTGATCCTCGCCGGCCGCGCTTCGCGCAGCGAGGAGGCCTGGAACGCCCGCGTCGCGCTGGCCGAGGCGCTCAATGCCCGCGTCGTCAGCGATCTGAAAATCGGTGCCACTTTCCCGACCGACCATCCGCTCTATCTCGGCGCGCCGCGCGCGGTCTCCCCCGAGAGCGTCGAGGGCTTGAAGAACGTCGACGTGGTGCTGAGCCTCGATTGGGTCGATCTTGCCGGCGCCCTGCGCTATGCCGGTCCCAATCCGTCGGCCAAGGTGATCCAGATTTCGCTCGACCACCGCATCCATAACGGCTGGAGCATGGACCACCAGGCGCTGCCGCCGGTCGATCTCCTGCTTTCCGCCGATCCTGATCTCGTGGTGCCGGAACTGGTCGCGGCAATCGGCAAGAGCTCAAAACCGCA
This sequence comes from Xanthobacteraceae bacterium, assembly GCA_049584715.1. GTDB lineage: Bacteria > Pseudomonadota > Alphaproteobacteria > Rhizobiales > Xanthobacteraceae > BOG-931. The sequence continues at coordinate 6,149 of JBAUYI010000206.1, read as the reverse complement.
CGCGCTGCCGACCGCGCGCACGATGTCGGACAAGGAGCCATCGGGTTTTACCAACGAGCACATCGCGCGCGCCTTGCGCAAAGTGTTGAAGGATCGCCCGGTCACCTACACGCATTTGCCGCTGTCGTGGGATGACACCTGGGCGACGTTCAAGCATCCGCTCGATTATGTCGGCTCCGACGGCGGCGGTGGCGTTGGCGGCGGTCCCGGCATTTCCATCGGCGCCGCGCTGGCGCTCAAGGGCTCCGGCCGCTTGCCGGTCGCGATCTGCGGCGACGGCGACTTTTTGATGGGCGTCACCGCGGTGTGGACCGCGGTGCATTACAAAATCCCGCTGCTGTTCGTGCTCGCCAACAACCGCTCATTCTATAACGACGAACTGCACCAGGAACGGATGGCGCGCATGCGCAACCGTCCGGTCGAGAACAAGTGGATCGGCCAGCGCATGTCCGAGCCGGAAGTCGACCTCGCCGCCATGGGCCGCGCCCAGGGCGCCATCGGTTTCGGTCCGATCACCAAGCCCGCCGATCTCGCGGTGGCGCTGGAGAAGGCGATTGCCGAAGTCGATGCCGGCAATGTCGCCGTCGTCGATGTCCGCGTCGAGCCGGGCTATACCGCCGTCATGACGCAAGCGATGACGCGCGCCGGAAATTAGAACGCCGAAGGGCCAAACCATGGCCGCCGTGTCGACGACCAACCGCGTGACGCCGCTGCCGCAAGCGGACAACGGACCCGCGCTGCTCGTCGTCGACGACATTGTCATGCGCTTCGGCAGCGCCGAGGACGGCGTCACCGCCCTCGACAACGTGTCGTTTACGGTGGCGCCGGGCGAATTCCTCGCCGTGATCGGCCCGTCCGGTTGCGGCAAGTCGACCTTGTTCAACATCATCGGCGGCTTGCTTGGCGGCTACGACGGCCGGGTCGCGGTCGCCGGCGAAAAGGTCTACGGCCCGCACGCTTCGATCGGCATGGTGTTCCAGGAAGAGTCGACATTCCCCTGGCGCAACGTCGTCGACAATGTCGCCTTCCCGCTGGAAATCGCCGGCATGGCGAAGCGCGAGCGCATCGAGCGGGCGCGGCATTTCGTGTCCATGGTCGGCCTCGACGGTTTCGAGAAGCGTTATCCGGCCGAACTCTCCGGCGGCATGCGCCAGCGCGTATCGATGGCGCGCACGCTGGCGTCGGAGCCAAAAATCTTGCTGATGGATGAGCCGTTCGCGGCGCTTGACGAGCAGACGCGGCTGTTACTCGGCGACAAGGTGCTGCAAATCCAGCAGCAGCTCAATCAGACGATGCTGCTGATCACCCACAACATCACCGAGGCGGTGCAGCTCGCCGACCGCATCCTGGTGATGACCTATCGCCCCGGCCGGGTGAAGCGCATGGTCGATATCAAACTGCCGCGGCCGCGCACATCGGAGATCGTGTCGAGCGAAGCATTCGGCCGCTACGTCGCGCAGATCTGGGCCGATCTGCGCGAGGAGGCGAGCCGTGGGCTCAACGACGACGAGTCGCGTGCGCTGCGCGGCGGATAGCACTGACAGGGAGGACGAACCATGGCCTTGTTTTCCTGTGGCTGCTGCATGGGGCGCCGCCAGTTTCTCTCTGGCGGCTTGGCCGCCGGGACTGCGCTATCCGCGCGCCGCGTCTTTGCGCAGGCGCCGGCGGCAAAGCCGGCCGCAAAGCGCATCGACATGCATCACCACTTCCTGCCGCCGGCCTACATCAAGGAAGAGCACGAGCGGATCAATTTCGGCCACGGCGCGGTGTCGGCCAATCAATTGCTGTCGTGGTCGCCGACCCAATCCTTGGAGATCATGGACGCCAATGGCATCTCGTCCGCGATCGTATCGGTCTCTACACCCGGCCCCTGGTTCGGCGATGTCGCCGCCGGCCGCCGCCTGTCGCGGATGTGGAACGATTATGCGGCGGAGCAAATTCGCAATTATCCCGGCCGCTACGGCCTGTTCGCCGTCATCCCGCTGCCCGACACCGAAGGCAGTCTTGCGGAAATCGCCTACGCGCTCGATACGCTCAAAGCCGACGGCATCGGACTGTTGAGCTCCTATGACGGCAAATATCTCGGTGATGCCTCTTTCGCGCCCGTCTTCGAAGAACTCAATCGCCGCAAGGCCATCGTCTACACCCACCCGACCACGTCGGCCTGTTGCAGCGCCGTGCAGCCCGGCCTGGCGCCGCAGGCGATCGAATATCCGTTCGAGACCACGCGCACCATCACCAGCATCCTGGTCAACGGCACGGTATTCAACAATCCCGACATCCGCTGGGTTTTCTCCCATGGCGGCGGCGCCACGCCGATGCTGGCGGGCCGGATGGTCGAGACCGTCGGCCGCCATCCCAACGCCGCCAAGGCGATGCCGAACGGCGTGTTGGCGGAACTGCGCAAGTTTTATTACGACACCGCCAGTGCGGATACGGAAGGCTCGATGGCGGCGCTGCGCGTCATGGCGCCGACGAGCCACGTCCTGTACGGCAGCGACTATCCGTTCGTGAAAGTCGCCGAAGGCGTCAAGCACATGCAGGAAAACGAAATGTCGGATGCCGACCGCGCCGCGATCGACCGCGGCAATGCGATTGCGCTGTTGCCGCGGCTCGGAGCATCGTAATGGCTGCTGCTGGCACCCGCCGCTTCCTGCCGACTGTCGTCGGTCTTTCCTCGATTGTGTTGATCTTCGCCGCCGTGGAAATTCTCATCCGCGTCGGCCTGATCAACCGCTTCATCGTGCCGCTGCCTTCCGACGTCGCCAAAAGTTTTGGCCGGGTCATCGTCGAAGAAGATATTTTCCACCGCTTCCTGCTCACCGGCTGGGAATGCCTGGCCGCAGGCGTGCTGCTCACCGTGTTCGGCGTCGCCATCGGCGTGTTGCTGCATCAAATGCCGCTGTTCCGCCGCGCCTGCGAGACCTGGGTCGCCGCCATGGCGTCGGCGCCGCTGGTGCTGGCCTATCCGCTGTTCCTGGTGCTCTTTGGCAGAAGCGCGCTGACCATCATCATGCTGGCTTTCATTGCCGGCCTGGCGCCGGTCATCCTCAAGACCATCGAGGGCCTGTCGACGACGCGGCGCGTGCTGCTCAATGTCGGGCGCAGTTTCAAGCTCACGCCGGCGCAGCAGTTCTGGAAGATCTACTTTCCCTCGGCGCTACCGACGATCTTCGTCGGCATCCGGCTCGGACTGATCTTCGCCCTGATCAACGTGGTCGGCGTCGAGTTCTTGATCAATTTCGGCGGGCTTGGCCATCTCATCAACGAGCTCGCCGAACGCTACGATCTCCCTGGCACCTATGCGGCGATCTGTTTCGTCGTCCTGGTCAGCGTCGTATTCTTCATGGCAACGGAAAGGGCCGAGCGATGGCTGACATCGGCCGCCTGACCCGCGCGCGGAGCGCCACGCCGTGGCTGACGCCGGTGACGCTGGTGCGCGCCGTCATCGTGCTCTCCGTGCTGGTCGTCTGGCAGGTCATGGCGGTTTCGGGCTGGTTCTACGGCGACGTCGTGCCGTCGTTGCGGATCGTCACCGTGGCGCTGGTCAAGCTGCTTTCGAGCGGCGACTTTTATTGGAACCTCTGGGCGACCGCCCAAGAGGTTGCCATCGGTCTCGCCATCGGCGGCATCTCCGGCATCGTGGCCGGCCTCGTCGTCGGCGCCAACAAATTCCTCGCCAAGGCCTTCGAGCCGTACCTTTACTATCTCGGCCCGACGCCGAAGATCATCTTCTTTCCGATCATGATCATGTGGTTCGGCACCGGCTATGGCTCCAAGATCGCGATGGGCGCGGTGTCCTGCTTCTTCCCGATCGCGCTGAACGTCGCCGCCGGCATGCGCCAGATCGATCAGGTGCTGGTCCGCGTCGGCCAAAGTTTCCGTGCCAATCCGTGGCAGATGGCGCTGAAAATCTATCTCCCGGCCATGCGCCACCCGATCATCAACGGCCTGCGGCTTGGGCTGGGCGTCGCGCTGATCGGTACGCTGCTCGCCGAGACCAAGATCTCCAACCGCGGCATCGGCTTCATGGTGATCGACGCCTATACCAAATTCGACATGCCGCGCATGTACGCCATCCTCATCGTGCTGTTCGTGCTGGCGATCGGCGCTAATACGCTGGTGGCGCGGCTCGGCGGCCTCGACGACATCAAGCAAAAATGACTTGTCATTCCGGGACGCGGGCGAAGCCCGCGGGCCCGGAATCCATAACCACGAAGGGTGAGGTTCTTGCGAGCACCAGCTAGTATCTGAAACACAGGGGATATGGATTCCGGGCTCCTCGCGTAGCCTGTCATCGGGCCGGCCACTTCGGGCCGGACCCGTTGGCTCGGCCCCGGAATGACGAAAAGTAAGGGAGAACACCATGAACGAAGCAGTCCCACTCAAGACTCTCAAGACGCCACCGCTCAATCTGCCGAAGAACCGCGACGCCTTTTACGGCGGCAAGTGGCACAAGCCGATTTCCGGCCGCAGCACCGACGCCATCAATCCCGGCACGGGTGAGTCGCTCGGGCCGGTAGCCGATTGCGGCGCAGCCGATATCGACGCCGCGGTGAATGCAGCGAAGGCTGCGTACCCGGCTTGGCGCGACACGCCGCCGCTCGAGCGTGCGCGCCTCCTCAAGCGCATCGCCAATGTGCTGCGCGAGCACGCCGAGGAACTGGCGATGATCGATGCCGCCGATTGCGGCAATCCCTATACCGAGATGGTGCGCGACGCGACCATCGCGGCGGCGCAGATCGAATTCTACGCCGGCCTGGTGACGGAAATGAAAGGCTCGTCGATTCCGATGGGGCCGGACGTGGTCAATTTCTCGGTGCGCGAGCCGCGCGGCGTCGTTGGCCGTATCATTCCGTTCAACCATCCGTTCATGTTCTGCGCCGGTAAAAGCGGCGCGCCGCTAGCGACCGGCAACACGGTGGTGATGAAGCCGCCGGAACAGGCGCCGCTATCGTCGCTGCGGCTTGCCGAGCTGATCGGCGATATTTTGCCACCGGGCGTGTTCAACGTCGTGCCGGGCGGCCGCGAGGCCGGCGCCGCGCTGGCGTCCCATCCCGGCGTCGCCATGATCGCTCTGATCGGCTCGGTGCCGACCGGCCGCGCGGTGATGAAGGCTGCGTCCGACACCCTCAAAGCCGTGATGCTGGAGCTCGGCGGCAAGAACGCGCTGATCGCCTATCCCGACTCCGATCCGGACGACGTCGCCGACGGCGTCATCGGCGGCATGAATTTCACCTGGTGCGGGCAGTCCTGCGGCTCGACCAGCCGCGCCTTCGTCCATGAAAAGATCTACGAAGCGGTGCTGGCCAAGGTGAAAGCCAAGATCACCCACTACAAACCCGGCGTCGCCACCGACCCGGCGACCACCATGGGCTCGATCATTTCCAAAATTCAGCACGAGCGCATCCTGGGTTTCATCGACAGCGCCAAGCAGGAAGGCGGACGTTTGCTCTGCGGCGGTGGCCGCCCGGCCGATCCAGCGCTGGCGAAAGGCTTTTTCATCGAGCCGACGGTGTTCGCCGACGTGCAGCCGACCATGCGCATCGCGCGCGAGGAGATCTTTGGGCCCGTGCTCTCGATCTTCAAATGGAGCGACGAGGCAAAGATGCTCGAACAGGTCAACGCCGTAGAATATGGCCTGACCGCCTCGATCTGGACCAACGACCTCTCCACCGCCCACCGCACCGCGGCCGCGGTGCAAGCGGGCTTCGTCTGGATCAACGAGGTGTCAAAACATTTCCTCGGCGCGCCGTTCGGCGGCTTCAAACAGTCCGGCATCGGCCGCGAGGAATGTTTTGAGGAGATGCTCGCTTATACCCAGGAGAAGAATATCCACGTCAGGCTCAAGCCGGCCAAACCCTGAGTTCCATTGCTTTCGGCTCTTTTGTCGCGCGCGCCTGACGATTGCGCCCGAATACTTCGCTGCCGCATTGTGTCAAACTTGGGGAACTGAGCCGACGCGGAACTTTTGTAATTCCATCGCGGGGCGAGCGGGGCGATATGAAACGGCGCGACTTCATCACGCTCGTTGGCGGCGCGGCGGCATCCGTCGCTCAGCCGCTCGCGGCACGCGCGCAGCAGCCGGGCAAGGTACCGCTGGTCGGTTTTCTGGGCACGACCACGGCAGCGGCAATGAGCGACTGGAC
>JBAUYI010000205.1:0-6290 GCA_049584715.1 Xanthobacteraceae bacterium | reverse complement strand
CAACTCGGCCTGTTGCCGCGTTTCGAGGTTCGCCACACCTCGGCTCATCAAGCCGGCCAGATCTACATGCCGCGCGTCAACACGTTGTTGTTGGTCGGTGTGCTCCTGCTCGTCGCGCTGTTCCGCTCGTCGAGCGCGCTGGCGTCGGCCTCCGGCATCGCGGTGACCGGTACCATGGTGGTCACCTGCATGATGGCGTTCATCGTCATCTGGCGGTTGTGGCGCTGGTCGTTCCTTGCCGCGGCGGCGCTGATCGTGCCGTTCCTCCTGATCGACCTGACGTTTCTGTCGGCCAACATGCTCAAAGTGGTGCAAGGCGGCTGGGTGCCGCTGGCGCTCGGCGGCGTGGTGATGCTGGTGATGTATACGTGGCGCCGCGGCAGCAGAATTCTCTACGACAAAACCCGGCGGCTCGAGACGCCGCTGGAAGATCTGGTGCGCATGCTGGAGCGCAAGCCGCCGCAGCGCGTGCCGGGCACGGCAGTGTTCCTGACCAGCGATCCGAAAAGCGCCCCCACCGCGCTGATGCACAGCCTCAAGCACTACAAGGTGCTGCACGAGAAGAACGTCATCATCAGCGTCGAGACCACACATACGCCGCGGGTGGAGAGCGCAAAGCGGGTGGAGATCGAGCGGGTCGGCTCGACCTTCATGCGGATCAGGCTGCGCTTCGGTTACATGGAGGTGCCGAACATTCCACGCGCGCTGGCGATCGCGCGCAAGCTCGGCTGGCAGTTCGATATCATGTCGACGTCGTTCTTCTTGTCGCGCCGCGCACTCAAGCCGGCGCCGCATTCGGGCATGCCGCGCTGGCAGGACAAGCTGTTCATCTGGCTGGCGCGTTCCGCCAACGACGCCACCGACTATTTCCAGATTCCGACCGACCGGGTGGTCGAAGTCGGCACCCAGGTGACTGTCTAGGCGTGTCCTCATAAATCAAGGTTGGTTGGCGGTTGATCAATGTCCACTTACCGCACCCAATAGCGACCAAATCGCTTCGTTCTCGAAAGCAGCGCCTTGACGGCCTGAAGCAGGCCTGGCTCTTGCGGGTTGAAATTCTGGTCAGCATCCGTTCTTCGCCCAAGCGAGGGCGCGTTCAAGGCGGTCGTTGCCCCAGAACAATTCTCCGTCCGCCGTCATGAAACTCGGCGCGCCGAAAATGCCGAGCCGCTGGGCCTCCTCGGTCTGCGCACGCAGCCTGGCTTTGTTTGTGTCCGTTCGCGCAGCATCAAGCACCGGCTCCGGCTCAACGTTCAGTCGCGCGAGTATATCGCTGAGGACCGCGGAGTCGCCGATCTGAAGGCCCTCACAGAACTCCGCCAGGAATACGGCTCGACTGAACTGCTCACCCCAAGACTGCTCACCCCAAGACTGCTCACCCCAAGACTGCTCATCCCAAGACTGCGCACTCGAAGACTGTTCACCCGAAGCCGTGCCGAGTCCGATTAACGCGACGCGTGCAGCGAGCAGGCTGTTTTGCGGAAAAGGCTCAGGCCGCCGGAATGACAATTTGAGATCCGCACACAGCCGCTCAAGATCGCGCCACATATTGCCACCCTTGGCGACATAGAGATTGAAAGGCGAGGTGCTCCAGCCCTGGGCTTGGAACACCGGCCCAAGCAGAAAAGGGCGAAAGCGCACCGTGACGCCAGCCTCGCGCGCTAGCGGCGCGATCCGCATCGCCGCCGGGTAGGAGTAGGTCGAGGCAAATTCGAACCAGAAGTCGAGGACGGACGGCATCGTCATATTATGCTAGTTCTCCGCGTGACGTGCACCGGGTAGTTGGACGGCGGCAATTCATCTCCGTCCTCGGCGGCACGGAAGCGTGGATGGCAAAGTAAGACCAGGCGCGGCCGGATCATTCAGGCTTTACGCCGGCAAACTTCAGTACCTTGGCCCATTTATCGATTTCCTGTGCGATCAGGTTGCCAAACTCGGCCGCGGAGCCCCCGATCGTCACGTAACCAAGGTCGGCGAGTCGTGTCTTTAATTTCGGATCGGCGAGACTGGCATTGATGTCCCTGTTTAGCCTGTCGACGATCTCGGGTGGTACATTCCTGGGCACACCGATCCCATACCAGCCACCCGCCTCGTAACCCGGGACGAACTCGGCAATGCTCGGGACGTCCGGCAGCACATCTGCGCGCTGCGCGGTGGTCACGCCCAATGCGCGCAGTTGCCCTGACCTGACATGCTCGAGCGAGCCCGATATTCCGTCGAAGTACACTTGCACCTGCCCGCCGATGAGATCCGCCACCGCGGGAGCCCCGCCGCGATAGGGTACGTGGGTGAATTTGGTGCCGGTCAGCATCATGAAAAGCTCGCCAGCGACATGGGTCGTGTTGCCAATGCCGGCCGATGCCATGTTGATCTGGCCGGGATTGGCTTTGGCATAGGCAATGAATTCGGGAATCGTCTTGGCCGGAAACGCCGGGTTGACCTCCATGATGAGCGGCCCGCGCACGAGGCTCGCGACCGGAGCAATGTCGCGAGCGAAATTGACGTCCGCCTTATCGTAGAACGAGGCGCTGAGCGCGTTCGCCGACGTGGCAAAGAGAAGCGTATGGCCATCCGGCGGTGCGTTGATGACGGCTTCAAGGCCAATGTCTCCGCCGGCGCCCGGGCGATTCTCGACAACGACTGGCTGGCCCAGTCGCTCGGACAGTGCCTGCGCCACCAGCCGGGCGACGGTGTCGTTTGCGCCTCCGGCAGCGACGCCGACGATCAGCCGAACAGGCTTGGTCGGGTAATCGAGCGCAAATGACGGTGGCGACATGGCGCAAGCAACGGCAGCCACCGTAGCGAGGCGTAGCGCAATGCGGGATATGACAGTCATTCAGGTCGCGGCCGCTTTCGCTTGTTGCATCAGGCCTAAGTATTCTCCAATCGCGGGACGAGACAGCCCGAGGTGATCGCGCAGCGTCGTGCCCGTATAGGCTTTGCGGTAGAGGCCGCGGCGTTGCAGTTCCGGAACGACGAGGTCGACAAATTCGTCGAACGCGCCGGGGAAATAGGCCGGCATCACACAGAATCCGTCCGCCGCGCCTTGCAGGAACCACTTTTCCAACGTGTCTGCGATCGTCTGGACCGAACCGCAAAGGACCCAGTGTCCGCGTGCTGCGGCGGTCAGGTTGTAGAGATCGCGCAGCGACATGTTATCGCGCTTCCCCTTGCTCAGCATTGCACGGGCGAACCCCTGTGATGTGTCGGGGAGCGGGAGATCCGGAATCGGCCCATCGAGAGGATATTTCGAGATGTCGACGCCCAACCGCGACGACAGCATCGCCAGTCCCTCTGTCGAGTCGACGTAGCTTTGCAGCGTGTTGAGCACGTCGCGCGCCTGGGCGTCAGTCTTGCCGATGATCGGCATGACGCCCGGCAGGATCGTCACGCTATCGGGATCGCGGCCGAAGCGGCGAATGCGCTCCTTGAGATCGGAATAAGCAACTCTCGCCTCCTCGAAGTCTTGCACGACCGAGAACACGACGTCGGCAGTGCGGGCCGCAAGGTTCTGGCCTCGCTCGGAGCCGCCGGCCTGGAGCACCAGAGGCTGCCCCTGCGGACAGCGGCCCATATTGAGGGGACCCTTCACGGAAAAGCGCGGACCTTGGTGGTTGAGTGGCCTGACCTCGCTCTCGTCAAAGAATTTGCCGGTTTTGAGATCGGCAATGACGGCCTTGTCGCTCCAGCAATCCCATAAGCCGCGTACCACATTGATGAATTCTTCCGCGATCTCGTAACGCAGCTCGTGGTCTGGATGCGTGCGACCGAAGTTGCCGCCGGCGCCGGACGCCGAGGTCGTGACGGCGTTCCAGGCCGCCCGGCCGCCGCTGATGTGGTCCAGCGATGCGAAAATGCGGGCAACGGTGTAGGGATCGCTGTATGTCGTCGACATCGTGGCGGCGAGACCGACATGCGTCGTGGTCATCGACAGCGCCGAGAGGAGCGTCAGCGGCTCCAGGCGGCAGGTATAGGACGGATGGCTGCGCAGATTGGCGGCCAGACCGTCGCCCAGAAACAAGAAGTCGAACAGCCCCCGTTCGGCGATGGCAGCCACACGCTGTTGCACCTTGATGTCGAGAAAGGTCTGGTCGGCGCCGGGATAGCGCCAACCGGCGGTGTGATTGCCAGTTCCAAGCAGAAAGACACCAAAGTGGATCGACCGTGGCATGACTGCACCTTCAAGAGGCAGGAACTTCCGAGAGGCAGGGACTTCCAAGAAGCAGGACTTCGGCCTCGCCGTGAGCATTCATTGTTCTTCATCATGAGGCGAGGAGACGAGGGGCGAGCGGAAACAATAGTCACGTTTTAGAGACCGGGAATTGATGGGCGATCTCGAGGCAGCAAAAGGCTCATTAGACCAAGCGGTGAAGGCGGCGCCAGCGGCCCGGACTGTAACCCTCGTTCCTGGAAAAAACGCGCGTGAAATGGCTTTGGTCAACAAAGCCGCAAAGCTGGGCAATATCGGCGAGCTCGCAGCGTGGGTCCTTTAAAAGGTCTTTGGCGCGCTCGACGCGCATTTTGGTCAGCCACTGGTAGGGCGGAACACCCGTCGACCGTTTAAACGCCCGCGCAAAGTGACCGCTCGACAGTCCGCACTCATGCGCAATCTCCGCGATCGAAGGATCGTGTGCCAAATTGACATCGATGAAGTCACGGACGCGTTGCAGCTGCCACGCCGCAAGCCCGCCGCGGGCGGTCCGTCCCCCGATCGGGACGCTGCCGTAAGCGCGCACAATGTGAGCGAAAAAAGCAAGCGCGATACAATCGGAGAACATCGCGGTTCCGTCGCCCGGTTGCTCCATCGCGCCGGCGAGCGCTTGCGCCAGACCGAACATGACCAGATCGCGGGCGCCAAAATTCGGCGCGTAAAGCCCCGTCACCCGGCGAATTCCGGCTTCATTGGCCATCTCATCGAGCGCAACCTGGGTGATGTAAAAGCGAAGTGAATCGAAAGGAATATCCAAGCTGACGACCGGATTGTCGCCGAGGTCAACCAGCTGTGCATCGCCGAGACGCAGATCGGGCACTTCTCTGCGCCGTCCCGATGTCCATAAGTTCGAGAAAAACGGCACCGACAGCGGAACATGGAAAGCAAAAGCCTCTTCCGGTGACACGGCCAGTGAACGGCCACGCATCGGACGAGTGCTCCGCATGCGCGAAAAACCGATACGTGCTTTTGAAGTTTTTCGCGCCAAGAGTGTCGGCGGTCGATCGATCCGGAAGCGTTTAGCAAGGTCGTCCTCGATCGCATCCACACCCATCATTGCCTCCATAACAGTTGCTAAAGCGGCAATTAATTTTCGTGAGCGACAAACACTCTCGCGCTCTCAACGCGAGCATCCACCCGTCCCGGACGGAAAAACAGGATAAACGCTGCATAATCATAAAAACAACGGCAAATCGCAAGCGGCGTTGTCCGCCGCGGCGATTTTTCAGCCGAATCTTACAAAGGCGGCAAATTTGTACAATTTTGCGCGCGCTTGGGGCGATAACATTTGCGCAAAACTAGGGCCGTCGAACACGGGAAGGTTCACTGACGCTGCTAACAGGAGAGATGTCATGAAGAAGCTTTGCGTTATTGCCGTGGTCACCGCCGCGCTGGCGGGTGGGACTCTGGAATCTGCTTCGGCGGCGCCCATCAAAAACGTAGTCTTGGTCCATGGCGCATTCGCCGACGGCTCCGGCTGGGAAGCTGTCGCCAAGATCCTTGAGAAGGATGGCTATACGGTGTCGGTGGCGCAGCCCCCCGAGACCTCCTACGCCGATGACCAAAAATACACGAAGGCGGCCATCGACGCGATGGACGGGCCGGTGGTTCTGGTGGGCCACAGTTATGGCGGGTCCATCATCACCGAGGCCGGCAACAATCCAAAGGTTTCGGCGCTGGTCTACATCGCCGCCTTCGCGCTCGATGACGGTGAGAGCTGTGCGTCGATCGAACAGGCGCTGCCGCAAGCCTCCACGGCATTCAAGCCGGACAGCAACGGCAACTGGTGGATAGAACAGGCGCATTTCGCGGCCGACTTCGCAGCAGACGTTCCGCCGGCCGTGTCTCATTTCATGGCCATATCGCAGGTGCCGATCTCCACCGACTCGTTCACCCACAAGGTCACGAACCCCGCCTGGAAGACCAAGCCTACCTGGTACATGGTCGCCGCCGCAGACCGGTCCATCAATCCGCAGCAGGAGCGCATGATGGCGAAGCGCGCCCATGCCACGACGGTCGAAGTGAATTCGAGCCACGTCGCTTACATGTCTCATGCGAAAGAAACGGCCAAGCTCATCGA
>JBAUYI010000204.1:0-1527 GCA_049584715.1 Xanthobacteraceae bacterium | reverse complement strand
GACCGCGTAGACCAACATGGTGCCGAGTGCCGCGGCATAGCCGGCATTGACATAGCTCACGGTGCGCCACCACCTGCAACCCCGCCCCCGTGCGGCGCCGGGGCGCCCGCGACACCGACGAGTTCGGCGTCCTCACTCCAGCGCTCGGACAACGAGACCTCGAGCTCCTGGTCACCCACCGCGTCTTGGAGCACCTCGACCTGGTAGCGCACGCCCAGCAGCCACACGAAGACCAGCGTGAAGGCCAGGAAGGAGAGGCCCATCGTCCACAGCATGATGCCGTGCACGTGCAGGTCGAAACCCGGGTCGAGGATGGTCCCACCCTGGTGCAGCGTGTTCCACCAGTCGACGGAGAAGTGGACGATCGGCACATCGACGGCGACGAGCAGCGCGGCGACGGCGCAACGCTTGGCCCGGACGTCGAGGTCGGCGGGCACGCGGCGCAGCGCCAGGTACCCGATCTCGAGGATCAACAGGAGGGCGGTCGAAGTCAGGCGGGCGTCCCACGTCCACCAGACGCCCCAGACCGGGCGACCCCACAGCGATCCCGTGACGAGGGTGAGCGCCGAGAACACCGCCCCGACCTCGACGGCGGAGGCGGCGAGGCGGTCCCAGAAGAACGAGCGTGTACGCGGCCAGAGGTAGAGCAGGCTGCCACCGGCGGCGACGCCGCCGGCCCAGTACAGGGCCACCGTGGCGACCGCCGGGTGGATGTAGAGCAGCCGGGCCAGGTTCCCCTGCACGACGTCGGGCGGCGTGACCCACAGGCCCAGCCATACCGTGAAGCCCAGGGCCACGATGCCGAGGGCGCCGACGACATTGAGCCAGCGCGGGCGGCGAGGCACGATCAGTTGTTCGTTCATGCCGCCTCCTGGAGTGGCCCGTAGACGACGACACCGACGACGAGGTAGATCAGCGCGAAAGGCACCAGGATCTTGAGCCATTGCGTCCCCGACGAGGCGTTGCCGCTCAGCGCGGCCTCCCACGCCTTCGAACCGGCCAGCAGAATCGGGGCGAGCACCGGCAGCACCAGCAGAGGCAGCAGCGTGTCGCGCACTCGCAGGCCGGCCGACAGGGCGCCGTAGAGGACACCGGCACAGGCCAGGCCCACGGTGGCCAGAAGACTGGCCACCACCGCCAGCCACACCACGTGGACCTGCACGTCGAAGAGGAAGGTCACGCCTGCCCACAAAATGACCTGGAGCGCCAGGAGCTGGAGCCCGACCGCCGCCGCCTTGCCGAGGAAGATCCCGGCGGGGTCGATGCCCGAGAGGCGCAAGCCGTCGCGCGTGCCCTCGCCCGACTCGACGGCGACGCTGCGCTGAATCGCCAGCACGGTCGAGAAGAGCAGTGCCACCCAGAAGATCCCGGGGGCGGCGTGGCGCAACGACGCCTGGTCCGGACCGATGGCAAACGCGAGGAGTATGAGGACGAGGAAGGCGAAGGGGACCACCTGCCACAGCGCCACCCGCGAGCGCGCTTCGATCCGGAGGTCCTTGCCCGCCACGAGCACCGCGTCATGCCACA
>JBAUYI010000203.1:0-11603 GCA_049584715.1 Xanthobacteraceae bacterium | reverse complement strand
TGTCGGCGTCTTTCGCCAGGCGACGCGCCAACGGTGAAGAAAAGATTCTGTTGGTGCCGCTTACGCCGGCGCCATGACCGTTGGTCCGAACCCCCTCACCCCCACCCTCTCCCCTCTGGGGCGAGGGAGTGCGCGGCGCTTGCGGCGGTGGCGGAGACTTCGCCTCTTTCTGGACAGGAGCGGATGTCGAGGACGCGGCGGCTTGCTGTGCGGCTTTTTCTCCCTGAGGGGGAGAAGGTGGGGATGAGGGGGCTCGGGCGGTGGGCGTTGCACCCTGCCCCGCGCCGGCTGCGGCCGCTTTCACGTCTTCGCCTTCCTGCGCCATCACGGCAATGAGCTGATTGACGGCGACGTCGTTGGTGCCTTCGGGCACCACGATCTTGGCCATGACGCCGTCATCGACGGCCTCGTATTCCATGGTCGCCTTGTCGGTCTCGATCTCGGCGATGACATCGCCGGTCTTGACCGCGTCGCCCTCCTTCTTGAGCCACTTGGAGAGGTTGCCCTTCTCCATGGTTGGAGACAGCGCCGGCATGAGGATGTTGATGGGCATGGCGCGCCAACTTCACCAAAAATTTCAGCGATAGCAAACCGCTTTTGCCGCCTCAACCACTTCGGCGACCGAGGGCAGCGCGAGTTTTTCCAGGTTGGCGGCGTACGGCATCGGCACGTCCTTGCCGGTGACGCGCGCGACCGGCGCATCGAGATAATCGAACGCCTGCTCCATGACGCGCGCTGCGATCTCGGCGCCGACGCCGGATTGCTTCCAGCCTTCCTCGACGGTGACGAGGCGGCCGGTCTTCTTCACCGACTCGATGATGGTGTCGGAGTCCATCGGCTTGAGTGTGCGCAGGTCGATCACTTCGGCGTTGATGTTCTCTTTCGCCAATTCCTCGGCGGCCTTGAGCGCATAGGTCATGCCCATGGACCAGGCGACGATGGTCACGTCGCTGCCGGTTCGCACCACGCGGGCGCGGCCGATCGGCAGCACATAGTCGTCGAGTTTCGGCACCGGCGAGGAATGGCCGTAGAGGATTTCGTTTTCTAAAAACATCACCGGATTGGGATCGCGGATCGCGGCCTTGAGCAGACCTTTGGCGTCGGCGGCCGTCGACGGCGCGATCACCTTCAAGCCGGGAACGTGCGAATACCAGGCCGAGTAATCCTGGCTGTGCTGGGCGGCGACGCGGGACGCCGGTCCGTTCGGGCCGCGGAACACGATCGAGACCCGCACCTGGCCGCCCGACATGTAGGGCGTCTTCGCCGCCGAATTGATCAGCTGGTCCATCGCTTGCATGGCGAAGTTGAAGGTCATGAACTCGACGATCGGTTTTAGTCCGGCCAGCGCGGCGCCAACGCCCAGCCCGGCAAAACCGTGCTCGGTGATCGGGGTGTCGATGACGCGGCGGGCGCCGAATTCGTCGAGTAGCCCTTGGGTAACTTTATAGGCGCCCTGGTACTCGGCGACTTCCTCGCCCATGACGAACACGTCGGGATCGCGGCGCATTTCCTCGGCCATGGCGTCGCGCAACGCTTCGCGCATGGTCATGGTGACCATCTCGGTGCCTTCCGGCACTTCGGGCTCGGGTGCAGTGGGTTCAGACGTGGACTTTTGCGCTTCTCTCAACTCGTTCAGCGGCACTTGGCCGAGCGCAGCGTCGCCGGCGTCCACGGACGCCGTTTGAGGTGCCGGTTGCGGTGCCGGCGCTTTGGGCGCCGCGCCTTTGCCGTCCTTGAGCGCGGCCGCGTCCTCGCCGTCGGCGAGGATCATGGCGATCGGCGTATTGACGGCGACGTCATTGGTGCCTTCCGGCACCAGGATTTTGCCGAGCGTGCCCTCGTCGACCGCCTCCACCTCCATGGTGGCTTTGTCGGTCTCGATCTCGGCGATCACATCGCCGGATTTGACGGTGTCGCCTTCCTTCTTGAGCCACTTGCAGAGGTTACCCTTCTCCATGGTGGGCGACAGCGCGGGCATGAGGACTTCAGTGGGCATGGCTTGCTCGAGAAGCGGAGCGCGCGAAAACCGCGCTCAACGATACATGTCGGTGTAAAGCTCGGACGGATCGGGCTCGGGGTCCTGGGTGGCGAACTCGGCGGCTTCGTTGACGGTTGCGCGCACCGCCGCGTCGAGCTTTTTCAACTCATCTTCGCTGGCCCACTTCTTGTCGAGCAGGCGTTTGCGCACCTGCTCGATCGGGTCGTGCTCGGTGCGCACTTTGTCGACCTCCTCCTTGGTCCGGTATTTGGCCGGATCCGACATGGAGTGGCCGCGATAGCGGTAGGTCATCATTTCCAGAATGGTCGGGCCCTTGCCGGCGCGGCACCAGGCGATGGCGGTTTCGCCGGCCGCCTTCACCGCGCGCACATCCATGCCGTCGACCTGGGTGCCCGGAATGTTGAACGACAGGCCGCGCTTGGAGAAGTCGGTCTGCGCCGCGGAGCGCAATACCGAGGTGCCCATGGCATAGCGGTTGTTCTCGATGACGTAGACCACGGGGAGCTTCCACAGCTCCGCCATGTTGAAGCTTTCGTAGACCTGGCCCTGGTTGGCGGCGCCGTCGCCGAAATAGGTCAGCGAGACTCTGCCATTGTCGCGATATTTGTTGGCGAACGCTAAGCCCGTGCCGAGCGGCACCTGGGCGGCGACGATGCCGTGCCCGCCAAAAAAATTCTTGTCGCGGGAGAACATGTGCATCGAGCCGCCCTTGCCCTTGGAATAGCCGCCGCGGCGTCCGGTCAGTTCCGCCATCACGCCTTTGGGATCCATGCCGCAAGCCAGCATGTGGCCGTGATCGCGATAGCCGGTGATCATCTGATCGCCGTCTTTCTTGGCCAGTTCCATGCCGACGACGACCGCTTCCTGGCCGATATAGAGGTGGCAGAAGCCGCCGATCAGGCCCATGCCGTACATCTGGCCGGCCTTCTCCTCGAAGCGGCGGATCAAGAGCATCTGGCGCAGCGCCTGGAACTCCTGCTCCTTGCTGAATTCCGGGACCTGGCTGTCATGCAGGCCCCAATCGATATCGGGGCGAAGCTCGTGAGCGCCTTCTTCGGCAGGCTTGGTTTTGGCGACGGCCATTCTTGTCCTCAAGGCGCACACCACGGGGGGCTTGCATCCCATAGCCGAAATCGCCCGATTGCGGAAGCGGGCGACCAGGCTAACGGGATGGGCGGAGCCGGCCAAAGCATTGCCGGCAAAAATTATTTTGGGGATAGCGACGTCAAGTTCAAGGCCTCGGGCTGTCCGCCGCTTTAGGACCCCAGGTGAACATCAAAGTGAGCTCGTTCGGCGCCACGTCATCGAGCAGTTTGCGCGCCTGCTCGTCGAGCATATCGGGGTCGAGCCTGTCGGCCCGCAGCAGCGCCACCCGCCGCTCCCACTGCGCCCGTTCGGGTTTGAGGCGGTCGAGATCGGCCGACAATGCCGCAATCTGCTGGTCGAGGTCTTCCTTGGCCTTAAGGCCATGATTGCCGCTATAGGCGTTGACGCCGAAATAGCCAATCAGCAGCGCGGCCATGACATAGAGGCCGAGCGTGGTCAGGATCGAACGCAGGCGTTTACGCGTGACCATCGGCCCCACCATGTGCGGCGGCCGCTTAAAACGGCCTTAATGGCGGCTAGAGTCTTTGTTGGAGCATGATCTTATCCGAAAACCGGCTTCCACTTTTCGGGATCATGCTCTAGCGCAGGCGGTTGCGGATTTCGCTGCCGAGGAAATTGCCCAGCCGCTTGGCGCGATTGCGTAGGAAGCGCAGCACGCCGGCATCAACGAAATAGGTCAAGAGAATGCTGTCGCGGGTTTTGACCTCGGGGCCGACCGGATCGGCCGAATGCCAAGTATCGGTGCCGACCGCAAAGGCGTAGCCGGTGTTCGGCGCAAAGGTCATTTGCTTCGCCTTCGCTCCGCAACTGCCGTCAGCGCGCTTGTCGTGAAAGATGGTACCGATATGGGCGATCGAGCTGTCGCGCGGCAGATAGAGCTGCACGGTGATGCCCTTCCAGCGCGTGTCGGTGTGCGGCGTGATCAGGTAGCCGGGAATGTCGCGCGTGAGCACCGGGATCGGATACATGCCGGTCTTGGCAAAACCGGGACCGAAACGGCGTTCGAGCGCCGGTTTAAGCCGCCGGATGAACGCATCGCGCACCGGTGCCGAGCACAGCGCGCGGCCGACGATGTCCCACACGGCGCGTTTTTGCGGCGGCAGGTGGCGGATATACTCCGGAAACACGTCGATCTTCACCCGCGTATGGGTGCCGTCGGTGAGATCGTGGCCCTTGCTGCGGCCGTGCATCGGCCGGTAGTCGGTGGCGTCGGGCATGTTGGCGAGCATCGCCGCATAGACGTCGTCGGGAAATACCCGGTCGAGCACGAGGTGATAGAACGGCGTGTCGGCGGCTACCGCCGCGTCCACCGCTGTGACAATGAAATCGCGCAGCCGCTCGGCGGCCAGCCGGCGGTTGCCCGCGTTCAATTCAACCGATTGGTCCATCAGCCGATACTCGTTCGGTGGGGGGCCTGGGCGGTTCGAACCAGCGGTATAGCGCCGTTCGGCGGCGCGCACTAGCGTTGGATCTTGAGCGCGGCGCGGCCCGCATAGGCCGCCTGCGCGCCGAGCTCTTCTTCGATGCGCAGGAGCTGATTGTATTTGGCGGTGCGGTCGGCGCGGGCGAGCGAGCCGGTCTTGATCTGCCCGCAATTGGTGGCGACCGCGAGGTCGGCGATGGTCGAATCCTCGGTCTCGCCGGAACGATGCGACATCACCGCGGTGTAGCCCGCTTTGTGCGCCGTCTCGACAGCGGCCAGGGTTTCGCTGAGCGTGCCGATCTGGTTGACCTTGATCAGGATCGAATTGCCGATGCCGTTCTTGATGCCGTCCTTGAGCCGCGCCACGTTGGTGACGAAAATATCGTCGCCGACGAGCTGGCAGCGATCGCCGATTTTTTGCGTCAGCTTCTTCCAGCCGTCGTAATCGTCTTCGGCCATGCCGTCTTCGATCGACACGATTGGGTAGCGCTTGGTCAGCGCGGCGAGATACTCGACCTGCTGGTCGATCGAGCGCGTCTTGCCCTCGCCTTCGTAAGCGTAAGCGCCGTTCTTGAAGAACTCGCTGGCCGCCGGATCGAGTGCAATCGCCACGTCGGCGCCGACCCGGTAGCCGGCCTTCTCGATCGCGGCGAGAACAAAATCGAGCGCGGCCTCTGCCGAAGGCAGATTGGGCGCGAAACCGCCCTCGTCTCCGACATTGGTGTTGTGGCCGTCGGCCTTGAGCGCCTCGCGCAGCGTGTGAAAGATTTCCGAGCCGGCGCGCACCGCTTCCGCTAGCGTTGCGACGCCGAGCGGCATGATCATGAATTCCTGAAAATCGATCGGATTGTCGGCATGGACGCCGCCGTTGACGATGTTCATCATCGGCACCGGCAATAACCTCGCAGACGTGCCGCCGACATAGCGATAAAGCGGCAACTTGTTGGCCACGGCCGCTGCCTTGGCGACCGCGAGCGAGACGCCGAGGATGGCGTTGGCGCCGAGCCGGCCTTTATTCGGCGTGCCGTCGAGCGCAATCATGGTCTCGTCGATCTTGACCTGGGCCTCGGCATCCATGCCGCTCAGCGCCTCGAAAATCTCGCCGTTGACCGCCTCGACCGCGTCACGGACGCCCTTGCCGAGATAGCGCTTCTTATCGCCGTCGCGCAGTTCGACCGCCTCATGGGCCCCGGTCGAGGCGCCGGACGGCACGCCGGCGCGGCCGCGCGAGCCGTCTTCGAGCACGACATCGACCTCCACGGTCGGATTGCCGCGGCTGTCCAGAATTTCCCGGCCGATGATGTCGACAATGGCGGTCATTATTGGTCCCGGTTGGCCCCTGCGCTGCGGCTTCTACAGGATCGGCAAGCCCCTTGTCATGCCCCGATAAAGCGGGGCATGCAGGGGCGATGGCGAAGAAATCCATACAACTCGGCCGTCCAGCGTCGATCCCCGCTGCCCCAGATCAGGCGGTGCTCGACCGCGTGCGCAATCCGCATCCGGATACGAATTACGTGGCGCGCTTTACATTCCCCGAATTCACCGTGATGTGTCCGGTCACTGGCCAGCCCGACTTCGCCACACTGGTCATCGACTACGTGCCGAAGGCATGGCTTGTGGAGTCCAAATCCCTCAAGCTTTACTTGAACAGTTACCGCAATCACGGCGCGTTCCATGAGGAATGCACAGTCGCGATCGGTAAGAAGCTCGCCGCATTGCTCAAGCCGAAATGGCTGCGCATCGGCGGCTATTTCCATCCGCGCGGCGGCATGCCGATCGATGTGTTCTGGCAGGCGGGAAAGCTGCCGGCTGGCGTCTGGGCGCCAGACCAGGGCGTAGGCACCTACCGGGCGCGCGGATAGACGCCCTGCAGCGTCGCGACCAGCGCGCCGACCTCGAGGCCGGGATCGGCCGCACGCATCACGCCCCCCATCACCGCAACGCCGGCGCAGCCCGCGGCGATCACTTCGGCGACACGCAGCGTGTTGATGCCGCCGATGGCAAGAAGCGGCACGCGCGCCGCCCGGGCCATCTCGGCGAGACCCTTGCGGCCGATTTCCGGGCCGTAACCGGGCTTGCTCACGGTCTCGAAGGCCGGCCCGGCCAGCGCGTAATCGGCAACGGCCGGATCGATCGCCTCCGCTTCGGTGACAGTATGGATCGAGACCCCGATGAGTTTTTGCCGACCAAGGTCTGTCCGTGCCGCGGCAGCATCGGCGCCTGACGGCAGGTGGACCCCATCGACACCGGCAAGCCTGGCCAGCGCCGCCCCGCCATGGATCGACAAACGTGCGCCATGGCGACGGATCATGGGCAACAGCATCCGCGCCAATGGAACCTGCTCGTCCTCGGGTAGGTCCTTTTCGCGCAGGCTGATCCAGCGGCAGCCGGCGCTGAGCGCCGCGCCGACGATCTCAAGGATCGGCCGCCGCGCTTGCCGGCGGTCGGTCACCAGGAGCAGCGGCGGATTGGGAAGCGTTGCTACCACGCGTCCTCCTGCAGGCCGTCACAGCCCGAACACCTGCTTGAAGAACCGTGCGGCGGCCACCTTGGATTCGTTGTCGGCACGTTCTTCGTCGGCGTCTTTCGGCGTCGAGAAGCCGTGCTCGGTGCCGCTGTAAAGGTTGAGCTCGAAGGCGACCTTGGCGCCGCGCAATTGGCCGATCAGCGCGATGACTTCGCTCAGCGGAGCCACCGGGTCTTCGGCGCCGTGCAGGATCAGCACCGGGCCATGGATGTTCTTCGCCGCTTCGGGCGGGTAGCCGCGGAACGAACCATGGATCGCCACCGAGCCCACGATCGGTACGCCGGTCTCGGCAAACTCAACGGCGACCTGGCCGCCGAAGCAATAGCCCACGGTCGCGATCCGCGAGGTGTCGACCATCGGGTTCGAGCGCAGCACATCGAAACCGGCTTGCGCCCGCGCCCGCATCAGCGGGCGGTTGGCGGTGTAGAGCGCGGTCTGCGCCTGCATTTCCGGTACGGTCTTGGGCCGAATATCCTTGCCAAAAATATCAGGCGCAAAGACGACGTAGCCAAGCTGAGCGTACATTTTGGCGTTGGCAAGCGTGAGGTCCGACATGCCGTCACGCCGATGCAAAAGCAGAATGCCCGGCCGTTTGCCCGAGAGGCCGTCGTCATAGGCGAGATAGCCCTGCAGCGCGGTGTCGCCTTCCTTGTAATCCACCCATTGGGTCTTGATTTCGGCCTGGGCCACGCCGGACGAAAAACACGCCAACAGGCCTGCAAACACGATAGCGAGCGAGCGTTTCATGACGATCCTCCCCACATATGAGACTTGCAGCGAATGTACCGGAGCCGGCGTCATGTCGCCATGACGCCGCACCATGCTATGAACCCGCGATGAACCGCCCTGCCCGCATTTCCTTCGTTTCGCTCGGCTGCCCGAAGGCATTGGTCGATTCCGAGCGCATCATCACGCGGCTGCGTGCGGAAGGCTATGAACTGGCGCGTGACCATGCCGGCGCCGACCTCGCCATCGTCAATACCTGCGGTTTCCTCGATAGCGCCCAGGCTGAATCGTTGGCGGCCATCGGCGCCGCCATGGCCGAAAACGGTAGGGTCATCGTCACCGGCTGCATGGGCGCCGAGCCGGAGAAGATCACGGCCGTGCATCCCGGCGTGCTCGCGGTCACCGGCCCGCAGCAATACGAAAGCGTACTCGACGCCGTGCACCGCGCCGTCCCGCCGGCGCACGATCCCTATACCGACCTGATCCCGCCCGAGGGCATCAAGCTCACACCGCGCCACTACGCTTATCTAAAGATTTCAGAAGGTTGCAACAATCGCTGCAGTTTCTGCATCATCCCAAAGCTGCGCGGCGATCTGGTGTCGCGGCCGGCCGCCGACGTGCTGCGCGAGGCGGAAAAGCTGGTTGCCGCGGGCGTCAAGGAACTTTTGGTCATTTCCCAGGACACCTCGGCCTACGGCGTCGATGTGAAATATGCGCCAAGCGCCTGGAAGGGCCGCGAGGTGCGGGCAAAATTCCTCGATCTCGCCCGCGAATTGGGCGAGTTCGGCGTCTGGGTGCGGCTGCACTACGTCTATCCCTACCCGCACGTCGACGAGGTCATTGCGCTGATGGCCGAGGGCAAAGTGCTGCCCTACCTCGACGTGCCGTTCCAGCACGCCAGCCCCGCGGTGCTCAAACGCATGCGCCGCCCGGCCGCCCAGGAAAAGACGCTGGACCGCATCCGTGCCTGGCGCGATATCTGTCCGAGCCTGACCATCCGCTCGACCTTTATCGTCGGCTTCCCGGGCGAGACCGAGGAGGATTTTTCGCTGCTGCTCGATTGGCTCGGCGAGGCCGGGCTCGATCGCGTCGGCTGCTTCCGCTACGAGCCGGTGGCGGGCGCCGCGGCGAACAACCTTGGCGCGCCGGTGCCGGCGGAGGTCAAGGAAGAGCGCTGGCACCGCTTCATGCAGCACCAGCAGGAGATTTCACGCAAGCGGCTCAAGCGCAAAGTCGGCAACCGGGAACGCATCATCATCGACGAGGTCGGACCGACCGTCGCCAAAGGCCGCAGCAAGGCCGATGCGCCGCAGATCGACGGTACCGTATACGTCGCCAGCCACCGGCCGCTACGCGTCGGCGAGATCGCGACCGTGAAGATCGAGCGCGCCGACGACTATGATCTTCACGGCACGGCGGTCGGCTACTGACGAGGATTTGGCGCAGGCGGAGGAACGGCGATGGAAATGCGGGTTTACGGCCGCACCGGCCTGCAGCTCTCGGTGCTGGGTTTTGGCTGCGGCGCGGTCGGTGGACTGATGGTGCGCGGCGATCCGCGCGACCAGGAGCGCGCCGTCGCGCGAGCGCTCGCCGTCGGCGTCAATTACTTCGACACCGCGGTGCAATACGGCGACGGCGAGTCGGAAAAGAATCTCGGCCGCATCCTGCAAAGCCTCAAACCCGGCAACGCGGTTGTCGGCACAAAAGTCCGGCTGCCGAGCGCCGCGTTCGGCCACATCGCCGACACCGTGACGCAATCGCTCGAAGCGAGCCTCGCGCGGCTGCGCCGCGAGCGGGTCGACATCTTCCACCTGCATAATCCGATCACCGAGAATGGCGGCGGCGAGGCGCTCAGCGTCGGGCAAGTGCTTGGCGAGGTGGTGCCGGCGTTCGAGCGGCTGCGCCAACAGGGCAAGACGCGCTTTCTCGGGCTTACCGCAATCGGTAACACGCTGGCGCTGCAGCAAGTTGTCGACTCCGGCGCCTTCGATAGCGCGCAGGTGGTCTACAATATGCTCAATCCGTCGGCGGCAATGGCGTTGCCGGCGAATTATCCGGCGCAAGATTATGGCCGGCTGTTCGATCACACTAAGGCGGCCGGCACGGGCGTCATCGGCATCCGCGTGCTGGCAGGCGGCGCGCTATCTGGCTCTGTCGAACGTCACCCGATTGCCAGTCCCCCGCCTGAGCCGATCGGCTCGGCTATGAGCTACGACGCCGATATCGCCCGCGCCCGCCGCCTGATGCCGCTGGTCGCGGAAGGGTTTGCCGCAAGCCTGACCGAAGCGGCCACGCGGTTTGCCATCGGCAACCCGGCCGTCGGCACCATCCTGGTCGGCATGGCGACGCTGCAACAGTTTGAGGATGCGCTCGCCGCGGTCGAAAAAGGCCCGCTGCCGGCTGCCGCGCTTGAGCGGCTTGGAGCGCTGCGACAGGGTTTTGTCGGCGAGCCCAGGTGATCACCCGCGCTCGGCGAGCACGCGCCGGACCGCATCCGTCAATTTCGCCAGCTCGTCCTGGGCAACGGTGAATGCCGGCGTGAGATAGACCACCGTTCCGAATGGCCGGATAAAAACACCTTCCGTCACAAAGCGTTGCCGCAAGGCGTTAATATCCTCGATGCGGTCCAATTCGACCACGCCGATGGCGCCTTTGACCCGCACGTCCTTGATCCCCGGGAGCTTCCGACACGGCTCGAGACCTGCCGCCAGCGCGCCCGAAATTTTGGCGACCTGATCGAGCCGCGGCTCGCGCTCGAACAGGTCGAGCGAGGCATTGGCGGCGGCACAGGCGAGCGGATTGGCCATAAAAGTCGGGCCGTGCATCAACGCCTGCGCCGGATCGTCCGACCAGAACGCCTCGAACACCTTCTTGGCCGCGATCGTCGCAGCCAGCGGCAGCGTGCCGCCGGTCAGCGCCTTGGATAGCGTGATGATGTCCGGAACGACGCCCGCGTCCTGGAACGCGAACAGCGTGCCGGCGCGGCCGAAGCCGGTAAAAATCTCGTCGAAGATCAGAAGCAACTCGTAGCGATCGGCGGTGGCGCGCAGCGTGCGCAGCACCTGCGCATCATGAAACCGCATGCCGCCGGCGCCCTGCACCAGCGGCTCGACGATGATGGCGGCAAGCTCGTCGGCGTGCCGTTCAAGCGCTGCCTCGAAGGCGGCCGTGCTTCTTTCATCGACCGGCAGATCGACCGTGATTTGCTCCGGCAGTAACCCGCGAAACGCCGCGTGCATGCTGCCCTGCGGGTCGGACACTGCCATGGCGCCGGTGGTGTCGCCGTGATAGCCGCCGGTGAAGGCGAGGAAACGCGTGCGGCCCCGCCTGCCCTGGTTGCGCCCGTATTGCACCGCCATTTTCAGCGCGACTTCGACGGCGACCGAACCGGAGTCGCTGAAGAACGCGCGATCGAGATCGCCCGGCCCGAGCAGCCCAACCAGCCGCCGCGCCAAGGTCAGTGCCGGTTCGTGCACCAGGCCGCCGAACATGACGTGGGGCATCTGAGCCAGCTGGCGCTCGACAGCGGTGCGGATATGCGGGTGGTTGTAGCCGTGGCAGGCGGTCCACCATGAGGCGATGCCGTCGATCAATTCGCGGCCGTCGGCCAACACGATGCGGCTGCCGTGGGTCGCGGCGACCGCAAGCGGCGGCGCCGCCGTTTTCATTTGCGCATAGGGACGCCAAATGTGGTCGAGCCCTTCGGCGTACCAGGACGGCGAAACGGCCATTTTTTGCTTATTTTCTCTGGTATTGCCCGACATTCGGCGCTTTCATGCCACCGCGATGCGCTCGCTCGATGAATTCGCCAACGGCAAGCT
>JBAUYI010000202.1:0-16803 GCA_049584715.1 Xanthobacteraceae bacterium | reverse complement strand
GTGTTACCAGCTGCACGTTTTTGGCGAGCCTTCGGTGACCGAACCGTGGGGATGGCAATTGAGCGGCCATCACCTGGTTCTCACCTGTTTCATCCTCGGTGAGCAGATGACGCTGACACCGACCTTCATGGGCGCGGAGCCGAGATATGTCGATGAGGGCAAATATGCCGGAATCGTCGCATTCGAGGACGAAGAACGCCTCGGCTTGCAATTTGCCCGCAACCTGTCGGTGGAGCAAAAGCGAAAGGCCGTATTCTCCGACACCATCGTTGCCGATCGGCTGCCGCCCGGCCGGCATCAGGGCGACGACGGCATGTCCTTCGGCGGGCGCTATAAGGCCAATGCAATAATCCCTTATGAAGGAATTCGCGGCGCGGACCTTCAGCCGCAGCAGCGTCAAGCGCTTCTCGACCTGACCGAGTGCTATTTATCCACGTTGCCCGCCGGTCCCTTTGCGGCCCGCATGGACGATGTCGAACGGCACCTCTTGGAGATCCATTTCTGTTGGGCCGGCGGCATGGGAGAACAGAGCGCCTTTTATTATCGCATCCAAAGTCCGGTGGTGATGATCGAGTTCGATCACCATAAAGGCGTCGTGCTGAATAATCCGGAGCCGGAGAAATTCCACGTCCATACCATCGTGCGGACACCCAACGGCAACGACTACGGCATGGATCTCTTGCGCCTTCATTACGAAACGGCCCCGCATCACAAGACCGCGCATCATCCGCACGGCGATCACGGCGCCGCGAAGGGGGAATAAATGAAAACGCGGTTCATCGCGCTATCGGTCCTGCTCTTATTGCCCGCACTGGCGAGCGCGCAGGAGCGGCCCGAATGGGCCTTCGGACCGGACAGTTCTGGAATCGCATATCCGCGAAAGCCTGATGACGGCGTGCTCGTGCGCGTGCCCGGTAGCGCAAAGAGCTATACGCAGGCGCAGATCGACGATCCCATGCACCCTCCGGACTGGTTTCCGGACGAACATCCGCCGATGCCGAGCGTCGTGGCGGAGGGCAACGGAACGACCGTGCGGGCATGCATTGGATGCCATTTAGCCAATGGTCACGGCCATCCGGAAAATTCGCGGCTGCCCGGATCGAGTGCGGCCTATCTCAAACGCCAGCTCGAGGAATTCCGAATAGGTGCACGCCAGGGTCCGTCATCGCTGCTGATGAACAAAAGCGCCAAGTATCTGACCGACGACGAGATCGCGGCTGCCATCGGATATTTTTCCAAACTTGACGTCGTGCGCTGGACTCGTGTCGTCGAGACGGAG
Organism: Xanthobacteraceae bacterium; assembly: GCA_049584715.1. GTDB lineage: Bacteria > Pseudomonadota > Alphaproteobacteria > Rhizobiales > Xanthobacteraceae > BOG-931. Next base: position 15,524 of record JBAUYI010000202.1, on the reverse strand, counting down.
ACGGTGCCAAAGACGTGGTGGCGGGGCAATCGACGTGTGCAATTGCCGGAAGGCGGAGCGGAGCCGATCGGACACCAGATCGTGGAAGTTCCTGAGGATCCGGCACGCACCGCGCTGCGCGATCCGCATTCGGGCACAGTTACCTACGCGCCGGTGGGGAGCCTGGCCCGCGGCGAGACGTTGGTGACGACGGGCGGCGACGGCAGAACGCTTGCCTGCGCCACGTGTCACGGACCGGGCCTGCGCGGGACTGCGGACATTCCTAACATTGCCGGCCAACACTCGATTGTCATCGCTCGGCAGCTCTTTGCTTTCAAGGCGGGAGATCGGGCTGGCGCGATGGCGGGACTTATGCAGCCGGTCGTGGAGAAACTAACCGACGATGACGTCATAGCTATTGCAGCCTATGTCGCGTCGCTGGATCCATTGTAGGAAGCAGGCGGCAAGCCGCGCCCAATGTCACTATGGGTCATTCGCGGCCGGGTAGAGCCAGCAGCAGGACCAGGTCAGTCCGATTTCGGTGTGGCGGGCTCTCGCCGCATGTAGAATTTGTACTCGTCTTCATGGGCGGTGCGAAACCCGAGCCGGTCATAGAGCCGCTTGGCGGGGTTTGATTTCACGACGCCGAGCGTCATGGCTTGCTGGGCGCGCGTCGCCTCGCCGATGAGACGATGCATGACTGCGGTGCCGACGCCGCGCCGTTGCCGGGACGCCTCGACAAAAAGCTGGCCAAGGAAAAACGAGCTGTCGCGCGTCGTGCTCTGCAACCAGCCGATGTCGGCGCCGTCGAGCATGATGATCCGAACCTGCGTCGCCTGCCACTGGCGCCGGAAGCTCGCCACTTGCAAATCCCTGTCCAGCTTCAATTCACGGTGAATGCGTTCCATTTCGGCGAAATAGAGCCGCTCGCAATAGTCGAAATCCTCGGGCAAAGCCGGGCGAAAAGCCACATTCATGGCGTGCCTGCTGAGCTTTCAGCGTTGCCAACACGCACAAGTCTCGTTGCGCAAAGATTAGCCGACGGCGGTGCGGCTTGAAAGGCAGCCCGGAATGGCCAATTCTCGCTATAGAGGGAGTTCTCGGTGGCCACCCACGACGTTCCCATAAGCGCCGGCCAAGCCGGGCTCGCGCAGCTCAACGAGCGCTCGCGCGAGATCTTTCGCCAAGTGGTCGAGAGCTATCTGGCGACCGGCGAGCCGGTCGGCTCACGCAATCTGTCCCGCATCATTCCGATGACGCTGTCGCCGGCTTCGGTGCGCAATGTGATGTCGGATCTGGAACAGGCCGGTCTCGTCTATGCGCCGCACACGTCGGCGGGGCGCCTGCCGACCGAGAAGGGGCTGCGCTTCTTCGTCGATGCGCTGATGCAGATCGGCGATCTCACCGACAATGACCGCAACGCCATTGAGGCGCAGGTCGCCGCCTCCGGTCAGGCCAAATCGGTCGAGACGGTGCTGACCGAAGCCTCGGGGTTGCTTTCGGGCCTGACCCGCGCCGCCGGCGTGGTGCTGACGGCGAAATCCAACGTGCGGCTCAAGCATGTCGAGTTCGTGCGGCTCGAGCCGGAACGGGCGCTGGTGGTGCTAGTCGCCGAGGACGGCCAGGTCGAGAACCGCGTGCTCAACGTCCCGGTGGGCTTGCCGACCTCGGCGTTGACCGAGGCCTCGAACTTCCTCAACGCCCATATCCGCGGCATGACCATTGCCGAGGCGAGGGGCGAGCTCGAACGGGCGCTGAACGCGCGGCAGGCCGAGCTCGACGAATTGACCCAAAAGATTGTTGCCACCGGGCTTGCCAGCTGGTCGGGCGGCGAGAGCGGCGAGCGCAAGCTGATCGTGCGCGGCCAGGCGCATCTGCTCGAAGACCTCAAGGCGCTCGACGACCTGGAGCGGGTGCGGCTCCTGTTCGACGATCTGGAAACCCGCCGCGAGGTGATCGATCTCCTGGGCCGTGCCGAGCAGGCCGAAGGGGTGCGTATCTTCATCGGCTCGGAGAACAAGCTGTTCTCGCTGTCCGGTTCCTCGACCATCGTGGCGCCCTATCACGACGCCACCGGCCGTATCGTCGGCGTGCTCGGCGTGATCGGCCCGACGCGGCTCAACTACGCCCGCGTCATCCCCATGGTGGACTACACCGCCAAGGTTGTGAGCAAGCTGCTCGGGGGCTGAGGGGAGTCCTGGGCTCACCCCGGAATTGTCTGGAATCACACACTTAAAGAAGGCCGCCATCCGATCAGGGAGGAGGTCGGTCCCTCCAGACGCTTGATTTTTGCCCCTCGCGCCCTGATATGCGTGGCAAGCAAGGCTAAGGGATGAGACATGACTGGAGAGACCGCTCGCACTGAGGACGAAGTGGCCGGACAGCCCGAGACGGCGGCCGCGGCAGCGAGCGACCCCAAACCGTCCACCGCGCTCGACCGCGAGCTTGCCGAGATGAAAGATCGGCTGCTGCGCACGCTGGCCGAGATGGAGAATCTGCGCAAACGCACCGAGCGCGAAGTCACCGATGCGCGGCTCTATGGCGTGGCGTCGTTTGCCCGCGACGTGCTCGGGGTTGCCGACAATATCCGCCGCGCGCTCGACGCCGTGCCGCCGGAGGCGCGGGCGCATGCCAACGCCGGCATGAAGGCGCTGGTCGACGGCGTCGAATTGACCGAACGCGAACTGCTCAAGGCGCTGGAAAAGAACGGCGTCCGCCAGTTCACGCCGCACGGCGAGAAATTCGACCCCAACGTTCACCAGGCCATGTACGAGGTGCCCGATCCGTCGGTGCCGGCCGGCAGCATCGTCCAGGTGATGCAGCCCGGCTACGTGATCGGCGAGCGCGTGTTGCGGCCGGCTTTGGTCGCGGTGGCGAAGGGCGGTCCGAAACCGGCGCCGAATGCAGCGTCCGGCAACGACAACAACACGATTGCGGTGCAGGATTCCTGATCAGGACGCGGACAACTAGACAATGATCCGATCAAAATGAATCGGATCATTGTCTAGTTTTTTCGTTGGAGCATGATCTTTTCGGAAAACCGGCGTCCATCACCGGATCAAGTCCGGTGACAGGCATTTTCCGGATCATGCTCTAACGCGCCGCCGTAGCCTGACTCCTCGCTGCCGGCACCTGGGCGCTTAAATCAATCCATGCCCTGCCAGACGATACCTATGAATCTGGCACCGAGTTCTTGGTTGAACCGCCAGACCACTTTGTATTTGCTCTCCTGAGTGACGCGGTGACCGGAGAGGAGCAGCACGAATTCATCGGGGACGTCGAACCCGTCAACATGGAGCCGCACGCCGCCATCGGAAATGTCCATGACAACACACTCGCGCGGCAGCGCGCCGTTGCCGAACTGGATTCTCGCCACACGATAGAGGGGACGGCGCGGCTCCCGGCGCCTCTCGTGAGGCAGCAGCGCAAGCATGACCCGGCTCCGTGTTGCGGCGAAGCTTCCAGTAATCGGCGATAGCGCCCGCTCGGCAAAATATCTGCCCTATAACAATTGCACGCAGCCTAATGCGCGCGCTCGAATTTTCCTCGTATTTGCCTGAAATTTCCGCCGCCCTCCGCTCGCGGCGCGCCTACTTCAGCTGGATGCCGTCGCGCACGGCGCGCAGCCGCGTCAGCGCAGTCGGCCAGCCATCGGCCTTGGCCATGCCGATCATCTGCATGAAGCCGCCGGTGCCGAAGCGCAGCCACTGCGCCACCATGATGTCGTCGCCGGTCTTCATATCCTTGGCTTGCGCCGTGGTCTGAAAGCCCGACTGGCCGCCGATGCGCAGCGGCTCCGACATCGTGATCTGAACGTCCTTGATGCCGACGATCTGGCCGAACGTCAGGCGCGCAAATTGGGCGTGGTCGTCCTTCTCGGTGGGGCCGCCGTCAAAGGCGGCGACAAACATGCGGACGTCGAAGTTGTCCGTCGGCACGCCGTCGGGCGTGTCGATCAACATCACGGCGCGGCCGGGAAGAACGTTTTCGACGTGGAAGCCGGCGAGATCGGCGAGCGTGAACGGCAGCAGGCTGAGCTTTTCTGCATCCGGTATGGTCGCGCGCACCGCAAGGGTCGCGAGCGACGCGCGCACGGCCGCGTCCGGATAGGCGGTCTCCTGTTCCGGGATCTGCACGTTGACCAGCGCCGTGAGATCGTTGGCCTGAACGTTGAGAAGCCACTTGCGATAACGGGCCTTGTCGGCGGTCTGCTTGCCAACCACTAAAGTGCCTTTGCCGAAGTCGAACTTCATCTCCTCGCGACCGTCCACGGTGATGCCGTTCTTCTTCAATTCGTCGGTCGCCAGACTCTTTTCGATTTCAGGAAAAGCCGCCGGCGGTTGCGCTGCGATCAGGATGGCGGAGTCCTTGGCGACATCTTCGAAGCCCAAGAAGCCTTTGCTCACCACCATGCCGGTGGGCGGCACCAAGCCAACACGGGATCCGATAGGGAAAATCGGATCGGCGGCCTGCGCCACGGGTACCAGGACCAGGCAGGCGAGGGCTGCGGCGACGACAGCCGTCGTCTTGACGGAATTGAGTTTACGACCGCTGGTCATGCCAAGCCTGTGCCGGAGCCGGCCGGGCCCGCGATATTGCCATCGAAGCTATTCACCCGGCGCAGGGTCAGATTGATCCGTCCGCCTTCCGGGAGCAAGGTCGATGTGCCGGGCTCGATGCGGTCGACGCCATGAAACGCCAGCCGGGCATCGCCGCCGAGCACGACCGCGTCGCCGGAGCTGAGCCGGACCGAACGGGTCGGGTCGCTACGCTTTGAGCCGCCGACGCGGAACAGGCAGGAATCGCCGAGCGACAGCGAGACCACCGGCGCGGCGAAATCCTCTTCGTCGCGATCCTGGTGCAGGCCCATTTTGGCGGTCGGGCCATAGAAATTGATCAAGCACGCCTCCGGTGGTGACGGATAACCGGCGAGGTCGTTCCACATGGCGACGAGTGCATCGGGCATCGGCGGCCAGGGCCGGCCGGTGACCGGGTGGGTCGGCTGATAGCGGTAGCCGGCCTCGTCGGAGACCCAGCCGAGCGGCCCACAGTTCGACATGCGCACCGTGAACGGCCGCCCGGAGCGCGGCATGCGCGGCGTAAACAGCGGTGCCGCTTCAAAAATCCGGCGCAACGCCGCCAGCAGCGCCTGTTGCTGCGCGCGATCGAGATAACCCGGGTAGAACCGCAGGCCGCTCATCGCCGCCGGCATTGGCCCAAGCTGCGTCGGTCCATGCCGCGCCGGGAACTCCGATTCGACGGTCGTTTTCATCGGATTTTTACCGCTCGCCATCACAGTTCCCCGCATGTCTTTGTTCTCCCCGTACGTCGGGATTGTGACGCGCGCCAGCCCTTCCGGCCAATCGCCGGTCGAGGAGCTCTATTTCAAATGGATGGTCGCCGCGGCGGTGTTCTTCGTCGCGCTGCAGATCGCCTTTCTCGGCCTTGCCGGTCTGCCGCCGATCGACAAGCCGTGGGCCGATGAGACGAATTTCGCCATCGGGCGCGACTTCCTCAACACCTGGATGGGCGGCCGCTCGATGTTCTCAGGCGGTCCGGCGGCGTGGTTCGACGTGCGGACCTATGCGGCGGCGCTGCGCGACATGCTGGGGCCCACCTACCCGGAAACTTATTGGTCATATCCACCGCACATCGTGCTGTTCGTCTGGCCGCTCGGGCTGATGCCGTATTTGTTCGCCTACATCGCCTGGTGCGTGATCGGCATCGCGCTCTATCTCTACGCCTGTTCCAGCGCGTTGCCGCGCGAACGGCTTGTATTCCTCGCGGTCGCGCCCGGCATCGCGGTGTGTGTCTTCTTCGGCCAGAACGGTTTTTATACCGCGGCGCTCTTGATCGGCGGCCTGCTCGCCCTCGAGCGCCGACCGGTGCTCGCCGGCGTGCTGTTCGGTATTCTCACCATCAAGCCGCAACTCGGGCTGTTGCTGCCGATCATCCTGCTGTTGGAGCGGCGCTGGCTGACGATCGCCTCGGCAGCGGCGACGGTGGCGCTGCTGTTCGTCGCGACCGCGCTGCTGTTCGGCTTCGACGTGTGGGTCCAATATTGGCACAAGATCGTGCCGCAGCAGATGTGGCTCACCGAGAACGCCGGCGGCTTGATGTTCTCGCTGGTGTCGTCGCTGTTCTTCGGCGCGCGCCTCATCCATCTGCCGCTCGGCGTTGCCTGGGCGATCCAATATGCCGGCTCCGCATTCGCGGTCGCCGCGGTGGTGTGGACCTATTGGCGCCGCCGCGACCCAAATCTCTCGCTGGCGCTGTTCGTCACCGCGACCTTCCTGTTCACGCCCTACATCCTCAACTACGACATGGTGATGTTCGGCTTCGTGGTAGCGCTGTTGCGCGACCGCGCCGACAACACGATGCGCGACCATTGGCTGTTGCTCGCGGTCTGGTCGCTGCCGGTGACGATGATGTTCGCCGGCGCGATCTGGATTCCGCTGGCGCCGGTCGTGCTGGTCGTGTTCGCGTGCTGGCTGCTGCAGCGCTTGGCACAAGGCGATAGCAGCGAAATCCGGGCGCTGCCGGAAGCGACCGTACTGGCTTCCAGCTAACTGACTTGCTTGCAGCTAACTTGGACGTGCATTCATAAAATAAACGCGCAATTCGAGCCGCCAATATTTGCTTCCGCTTATGGTCCATAACCAACATGGAGCGGGAGCTTGGTGATGCGCCACTCCGTCGTCACCTTTATTTGATACGCCGGATGCCGCCGGCGGCTTTCGCAGTCCAGCGTTCGTCGGCAAAATGCCGAAGCCATAAGCTCAGCCCGCCGGGATCGGACTGATTGTTCGAGCAACTCAACCAGTTTCGCGAGGCCGACAAGGTTCTCGGCTTCTGTCAGGGAGGCTATTCATGTTGCGCATTTCTAAAGTCGGTGTACTGACAAACATCCCGGCGATTGTGACTGTATTATTGCTCGCCGCCTTGGGCGGCATGGCGCTGGCGGCGCAGGACAGGTACGCGCTGAAATTGGGCAAGCTGTCGTTTGGTGACTTCAAAGGATACGAAGACTGGCGGGACGTTGCAGTCAGTCAGACCGAAACTCTGATGAAAGTGATCGTGGCGAATGACGTGATGATGAAGGCGTACAGGCAAGGCCTTCCCGCCGACGGCAAGCTTTTTCCCGAGGGCTCCAAGATTGTGAAGATCGAGTGGAGTTTTAAAAAGAACCCCGTGGCCCCGTATTCCGTGAATGTGCCGGACACCCTGAAAGCGGTTGCGGTCATCGAAAAAGATTCCAAGAGATTCCCGGACACGCACGGATGGGCATACGGCAATTTCAACTATGATGCCGCGTCCGACACGTTTACGCCTGAAGGCAACGACGCCAAATGCGGCTTCGCGTGCCATACGACGGTGGCGGCAAAGGATTACATCTTCACCGCATATCCCAAGCGGTGAAAGGGGACTGGGCCGTTTCACCAGCAAGGTCGTCGTGATCGGGCGCAGCCATTTGAGAATGCCACATAGGGCTGCGACCGTACGGCAAACTTAACCGACACGAAGCCGGCGTTCCGCTTGCGGTGGCGAGGCCGGTTTCAGCCTCTATCAAAGCATTCATTGAACCCGATACGATGCCGTTCCCTAAGCCAAGGGGCGGAGCTAGCCCTATGCCGACGCAAAAAAGAAGTCGTCCGCAAGTGGAGGAACGGCGATGAAATCATGGCTTCACATGGTGGCGGTTTCCGCGTGTCTCGCCGCGGTACCGAACGCCCACGCGCAGACTTATCCGTCGAAGCCGATCACCATCATCGTGCCGGCGTCTCCGGGCGGCGTGACCGATATGCTCGCGCGCATCCTGGCGCAGCACTTCAACGCCGACTGGGGCGCCCAAACGGTGGTCGAGAACAAGCCCGGCGCCAATAACCAGGTTGCCGCGGAATATGTGATGCACCAGCCGGGCGACGGCTACACGCTGTTCATCGGCCCGGAAACCACCTTCATCGTCAATCCGACCCTTTACCCCGACTTACGCTACAAGCTCTCCGATTTCACCCCGATCACCGGTCTCGCACAAATCAATCATGGGCTGATCCTCCATCCGTCGGTGCCGGCGGACAACGTCAAGGAATTGGTCGCGCTCGCCAAGGCCAAGCCCGGCCAGTTGAATTACGGCACTTACGGTGCCGGCTCGAGCGGCCATCTCAATATGGAAATGTTCAAGACCGTCACCGGCACCGATCTGGTCGCCGTGCACTACAAGGGCGCGGCGCCGGCGATGCAGGACGTGATCGCCGGCCACATCCAATTGATGTTCGTCAGCGTCGGCAATGCCGTGCCGCAATCGAAATCCGGTGCGGTCAAATTTATCGCCGTCGGCGCGCCGAAACGCATGGCGCTGTTGCCGGACGTGCCGACCGTCGCCGAGGCCGGCTATCCCGGCTTCACGGCGGTGTCGTGGTTCGCGCTGTTCGGGCCGGCCGGCATTCCGGCCGACGTGGTCGCCAAGATCAACGACGAGGTGCGTAAGACCTTTGCCGATCCGACCGTCCAGAAAACGTTTCTCGACGCGCAATATTTCGAGTCTATCGCTGGTTCGCCGCAGGAACTGAGCGAGCGCATCGGCACCGAAGAGCCGCAATGGCGCAAGCTGATCCGCGCCGCGCATATCACGGTCGAGTAGGCGGCATCGCTTGTCGGATCTTGTATGTCCGCTAGCGTCGCCAAATTCGCTGTTGGAGTATATTCGGATACTGGACCGCAATGCCGCTGGATCAGTCCGGCTTGATACCCGCGAGCTTGATCACCTTGGCCCGCTTCACAGCGGCCGATGCATCCGTCCGAGCAACCAACCGACGCCAACTGCAACTACGGCGGTGGTGTAGGGCTGTGTCTCGATGGTGCGACGGAGCCACTTCTCAAGCGTGGCGGCAGTGTCTCGGGCGGCGCCGGCCGCATCGGCTGCGCCGTCTCGGGCTTGGCCATATAAGTCCTGCGCGGCGCCTGCGGCCTGGTTCACAAGTCCTTCAGCTCGCGTTTTGGTGTCGCCCGTCACGCGACCGAAGCCTTCCTCCACTTTGCCGCCTACATTTCTGACAGTGCCTTCGATGCGATTTTCGTCCATGGCCATTACTCCTGATGACAACATCCCTTTGGGGGTTCTTGGGGCCAACTCGCCCGAACGCGGAAAGGTTCCGATGAGGCCCTCGGTCTGCACGATAGCCCAGCGAGAATGGATTCTGCATCCACCCATGCATCGGCATGGGTGGATGCAAATGGCATTAATGTCCGTTTCGGCTCATGAACAGCCTCGCCGAAATACCGGGCCACATCAGCCAGCCCTCAGATAACGGACACGAAGGCAGACGGTTACTTCTTGTCGGGCATCCAGGTCGTGGAATCCTTGTCATAGGTGAAGCCGGAGGCGCTCTTCAGTTCGTCCTTCGTGGTGTTCATGACAAGGTACCATTTGTTCTTGTCCTTGGTCGTGATGCGCACGGCGTCGAAGGGAACTGAAACGTCCTTTTCGCCAGCGCCAAGAAACCCACCGACGCCGACGATGAACGAGGTCACTTTTCCGGACTTATCGACGAGGACGTCCATGATCTCGCCGATCTTGGCGTCCTTCGGGTCATAGACGCTTTGCTTGTACCAGTCGGTCACCGTGAAGGAATTGGCGGGGATTGTGTGCTGCGTGGTGCCTTCGGCGAAAGCAGCGGTGCTGATGACGGCAACAAAGGCGGTCGTGCAAGCCAGTTTCAACATGAACGTTCTCCCATTGAAGGTGTGTCTTTGAAGGTGTGTTTTTGCTTGGGGGCGTCTTAAACCGCGCCGAGCATCCAAGAACACAAGCGCTGCGAGGAACGAATGTTCCACGTCGACGCACGAGGTCGTCAGTATTCGCTCAAAAATGCGACGAGGCGGAACTTAAGGATTGGCCGTCACTTGGTGTCGGCAATACGCAGCAACGAAATCTGAACAGGGCGCGGCACGTGAGGCCATAGGGCTTCAATGCACCGAGCCTATCAACAGGAGGCCATCATGGCGAACCAACCAAAGAAGCTCGACGAACTTTTTCACGATACGTTAAAAGACATATACTTTGCGGAAAAGAAGATCCTTGCAACATTGCCGAAGATGGCGAAAGCCGCACAATCGCCTGATCTGAAAAAGGCCTTCGAAAAGCACCACGGCGAAACGGAAGGCCATGTTGCGCGACTTGAAAAGGTCTTCGCCGCGATCGACAAGAAGCCGCAGGCCAAGACTTGCGACGCCATTGTCGGCATCACCGACGAGGGTGCCGAGATTATGAAGGAATACAAAGGCTCACCCGCGCTCGACGCCGGTTTGTTGGCGGCCGCTCAGGCGGTCGAACATTACGAAATCTCGCGCTATGGCACGTTGAAGGCCTGGGCGCAGGAACTCGGCCTGAACGACGTCGTTCGGTTGTTCGATCAAACGCTTGAAGAAGAAAAAAAGACCGATGCGGCGCTGACGAAGATTGCGGAAGCCGCTGTCAATCAGCAAGCGGAAGCCGCCTGACGCTTCCCTATGAGTGGTGAGAGAGGGTCCGATGAGCGGCGCTTCTAAGGCGGTCGGAACTTTCTTGTTTGTGCCGAATTATTAGGCGGGACCACCGCGGTCCCGCCGGGAGTTATCAAATGGAAACCGATCTACGTGCTGCGTCCACGGTCGTGGACGCCCAATCTGCCGTGTCTTGGGGTGCGATCGCCGCAGGCGCCGTTGGCGCGGCGGCACTGGCGCTTCTTCTGATCGCCTTCGGAGCGGGGCTTGGCCTGTCGGCCGTGTCGCCCTGGAGCGATAGCGGCGTTTCGGCATCGACATTCAAGACCGGCACCGGAATCTATCTGGTGTGCGTCGCCGTGATGTCGTCGGCCGTCGGCGGTTATCTCGCCGCGCGATTGCGAACCAAATGGGTGGGCGCCAACAGCCACGAAGTTTTCTTTCGCGACACCGCCCACGGCTTTATCGCCTGGGCCTTCGCAACGCTTTTGAGCGCGAGCGCCTTGAGCTCGGTTACCGGGTATCTCGCCAATGGCACCGCGGCGGGCGTGGGCGGCGCGGCAGCGCAGGCCGCTCGCTCCGTCAACCCGGCGGATATTTACGTCGATAAGTTATTCCGCCCTGACACTGCCGGACAGGCGGCACCAGCGCCTGCTTCGCCGCCCGCTGCCGGCACTCCAATTCCTGCCGCGCCGAGCGGCGCAAATTCCAACCAATCGCGGGCGGAAGTCCTGCGATTGTGGACGGCGAGTTTTCAGGGCAATCAAGACCTCAACACCGCCGACAAAACCTATGTGGCGCAAGTCGTGGCTGCGCGCACCGGCATGAGCCAGGCCGATGCGGAAAAGCGCGTCAATGACGTGATTGTCGAAGCGAAGACCGCCGCCGACACCGCGCGGAAAGGCGCAGCAAAGCTTTCCTTCTGGTTGACCGCCGCCATGTTGTTCGGCGCATTCGCCGCAAGCCTTGCGGCGGTCGAAGGCGGCTCGTTGCGCGACGGTATATGGAACGATCGCGTTCTCGTCCCCCGGCCAATTTAAAGGAGCACATCATGGGTAGAGGCATTCTTCTCTGGCTGCTTGGCGTTCCGATCCCGATCATCATTCTGCTGGCTCTTTTCTGGCACTGACGACATAGCAAGCTGCGCCGCAAGGCGCAGCTTTTCCTTACAACAAACACATAGCAATTTAGGAGACGATTTCATGTCGATCGGAACCATTCTGCTCATCATCTTGGTCATCATCCTGCTTGGCGGCTTCAGCGGGCTTGGCGGCGGTCCATTCTACGGCACCGGCTATTACGGCGGTGGCGGCCTGGGCGTCGTGATCGTCATTCTTTTGATTTTGCTTTTGCTCGGCAGGATTTGAGCGAATCTGCATTGCCCCGCCTCTTGCTGCCGCGGGCGAAGCCAGAATGCTTGATGGATGATAAAGCCTGACGACCGCGAACGGATTCTGATCCAAGCGCGGAATCTCAAAATGGCCCGCTCCGCGCATGCCTATGTGCGCGGCAGTACCGTGAGCTTCTACGAATGGCTGGAGAGCAGCCGCCGCGTCAAATTGCCGGAAGGGCCCCCGGTGTGGATTTGCGGCGACTGTCACGTCGGCAATCTCGGTCCGCTTGCCGATACCAAGGGTCACGTCCTGGTGCAGATCAGGGACCTCGATCAGACCGTGATCGGCAATCCCGCGCACGATCTGGTTCGGCTCGGCCTGTCGCTGGCATCGGCGGCCCGGGGATCGGACCTGCCCGGTGTGACGACGGCACGGATCCTCGAAGAGCTCATCGCGGGCTACCTGGCGGCGCTGGCGCCCGGCGCCGAGATCGACAAAGACAAGTCGCACCGGCCTAAATCAATTCAGGCGCTGCTGGCGCAAGCCACACGACGTCGATGGCGACATTTGGCGGAGGAGCGGCTCGACACCGTCAAACCTACTATTCCCCTCGGCAAGCGTTTTTGGGCCCTGATACCCGAAGAGCGCAAGGCCTTGAGCCATATGTTCGCAAGCGATTCCGTCAGGCCCACGCTCACCTCGCTTCGCGGTCGAACGAAAGACGATCCCATTGAGCTGCTCGATGCCGCCTATTGGATGAAGGGCTGCAGCTCGCTGGGGCGGCTGCGCTACGCCGCATTACTGCGCATCGGCAAAGGCAAGGATTCGAGCCTCTGCCTGGTCGACGTGAAAGAGGGAGTGAAGGCGGCAGCTCCCACGGTATCGAAGGTGGAAATGCCGCGGGATAATGCGATCCGCGTGGTGACGGGTGCGAAAGCCCTGTCTCCCAACCTCGGAGAGCGGATGATGGCGGCAAGGCTGCTTGGAAAAGCAGTCGTTGTCCGCGAGCTCATGCCGCAAGACCTCAAGATCGAGATCAATCGATTAAGCTGCGAGGAAGCTATGGGCGTAGCACGCTATCTTGGAGGTGTCGTCGGGCGCGCCCATGGTCGGCAAATGGAACCGGGCCAGCGCCGGGCATGGCGTGCTGATTTGACGAAAAGCCGTAAGGCTGCTCTCGACGCGCCGTCTTGGTTGTGGGCAGGCGTCGTTGAGCTGATTGCTCTGCACGAAGCCGCGTATCTGGATCACTGCCGGCGATTTGCGCTGTCTGAGGCCGCTTAAGCTGCGTCATACCGGCTTTTCAGGACCATAGTCTAAGCCGCGCGCTCGCCGGCGACTTTCTCCGGCACCAGCCGCACGCTGTCGAGCGCGCTCTGCACGCCTGACTCTCCCGCCTCGTGATATTGGGCGTCTTCGTTGACGTTCCACACGTCGTAGAGCCGTTGTCCGGCGAGGATGTTGCGCGCGGTGAGCATCGCCGTCATCATCGCGTGGTCCTGGTTGTTGTATTTGTGCATGCCGTTGCGGCCGACCATGTGCAGCGTCGGGTAGCTGCCCTCAAGGTCGAGCCGGACGGCGGCGATGTTGTCGCGATAGTCTTCGTCGTAGACCGGATAGGCCTTGGGCTGGCGCACCACTTGGGCGTCGACCACGTCGTCGGCGGCGATCAGCCCGATCTGCGCCACTTCTTTTTTGGCGAGCGCAATGAGATCGCTGTCGGACGCGTCCCATAGATTGTCGCCCTCGAAGCAGAAATATTCCAGCCCGAGGCAGCTCATGCCGTCCGGCACCATCTCGGGCGACCAGGAACGATAGTTCTGCACCCGGCCGACTTTTACGCTCGGGTCGTGGATGTAGATCCAGTTGTCATCGAACAGCTCTGCCTTGCGCACCATCAGCGCCACGGTGAGGAAGTCGCGATAGCGCAGCGCGCGGGCATGCAACAGTGAGATCGGCACCGGCTTGATCCGCGGCACCAGTTCGCGCACCGGCGCTGAGCTGACGACATGGCGCGCGGTAAAACTCTCGCGCTCGCCTTTCGTGGTTTCGACCTCGATGCGCCAGAGATTGGCGGCAGCGTCGAATTCGAGCGAGACGAGCTCGCGTCCCATCAGCAAGCGGCCGCCTTGCGCCCTGATCTTGCGCGCCGCGGCGTCCCACATCATGCCCGGGCCCTTGCGCGGATACTGGAAGCTTTCGATCAGGCTTTTGACGGTGTCGCCGTTGGCTTTGGGCTTGCGGCCGATATGCAGCGAGCGCTTGAGCCCGTTGATGACGGCGGTCAGGAGATCAAGGCCCTTGATGCGCTGCGCCGCCCAATCGGCGGAAATCTCGTCGCACGACATGCCCCACACCTTCTCGGTATAGGTCTTGAAGAAAATCTGGAACAGCCGCTCGCCGAACTGGTTGCGCACCCATTCGTGGAAGGTGCGCGCCGGCGCCACCGGGAAGGCTTTGGCATAGGCGTAGGACGCCATGCAGGCGGTCGAGGTGAAGACGCCGAGCTTGAGCAGGGCTTCGAATGCCTTGAGCGGGTATGAGAAGAACTTGCCATTGTAATAGATGCGCGACAGCCGCGGCCGGGCGATGAAATCGTCGGGCAGAATCTCCTGCCACAGCGCCACGATCTCCTTCGACTTGGAGAAGAAGCGGTGGCCGCCGATGTCGAACAGGAAATCCTTGTATTGGACGGTGCGGCTGATGCCGCCGACATAGATCGGGTCGCGCTCGATGATGATGACGGAGCGCGCCTCCTTGGTCAGGCAATAGGCGGCAGTGAGGCCGGCGGGCCCGGCACCGATCACGAACACTTCGGCATCGACGCTCATAAGGACTGCTTTCAGGCGGGGGTTGATTGGCGGGGCGGCGGGGTGCGCGGACGGAAGGCGAACAGCGCCTGGCCGCTATAGGAGACCAGCGCGCCGCAGGCGGCGCCGACGATCACGGCGAGCTGCGGCATCGCGGCCAGCACGGTGACGATCAGGGCGGCGAAGACGGCGTAGCTCACCGTCTGGGCCGAGGCGGCGACGGCGGCATAGCGCATGGCTTCATCGGCGGTGCGGCGGCCGCTGTGGTCGAAGGTCAGCGCGCGGTTGAGCCGCCAGGTCACCAGCGTCGCGATGGCGAGCGAGACGAGCCGCGCCAGCAGCGGGTGGGGGGTCTGCGCGATGATGAGGGTGAAGACCGCGAGATCGGTGATCAGGCCGAGGCCGCCGACGCCGAGAAAGCGCAGCGGCCGCGGCAAAACCGCAAAAAACCGGCGGACGGGGTCATGGTCGGAGCTCGCATGGCCGGGCGTTTCGCCCAGTGCCGCGCCGAACTCGACATTGCTGCGACCCATGACGCCTTCCCACTGACGGGCGGCCGTTCCGGCGCCGTTTCCGGCAGGCCTTCGGCCTATTGTCCCGCTACCCGCGTCATCCGTGGCAGGCTTTTCTTAATGTCGGGCTAGCGCGAGGGGGGCGAATTCGCGGCGAGGCGCGACACCGTTAAGAGACCCTCAATCCGCCGCGGCTCCGGTCGCCGCGGCCGGGTCGATCCCTCGGTCGATCCCTGGGCTGATCCTTGGGCCGATCGCGCAATAACCCAATTGCTTATGCTGTCTTGCGGCGCGATACCGCCCTCCTATATGAGCCAAGGGAAATCGGCTCGCGGCAGCGGTCTTGAAGTCTTGGACGGCGCCCGGGGCGATTTAAAGTTGAATAAGGGGGTCGGACCAAGGGCGCC
>JBAUYI010000201.1:0-5577 GCA_049584715.1 Xanthobacteraceae bacterium | reverse complement strand
ACCACCGGCATCATCACCGTTCTCGAAATGCCGTTGGCGCCGGTGCAATCCTGGATCGACGTGATCGTTGCCTTCGACGATTTCGCCGACGCCGTCCGCTTCGGGCACACCATCGCCATGGCGGACGGTATCGTCAAAAAACTGCTGTCGCCCATTCAATGGCCGCTGCCGCAGCATTTTGCCGCGTTTCGATCCTGTTGCCCCGACGGCAAGAGCGTGCTGATCGCCATGATCGGCGAGATGTCGCTGGAAAGTTTCGAGACGCTACTCGCCGCGTCGAACGGCACGATCAGCTACAAGGGCGCTCATGAGGACGTGCTCGGCAAGGTGCCGCTCTACGAGCACACCTGGAATCACACCACGTTACAGATGCTCAAGACCGACCGTGGCGTCACCTATCTGCAATGCCTTTATCCGCACGAGCGCATTGCCGACGCGGTGGCGCAGCTTGATGCGAAATTCGGCGACGAAGTCCGTCAGCATCTCGAGTTCATCCGGCTGAACGGTTTCATGACGGCGAGCGGTATTCCGATCATCCGCTATCGCTCGCCGGAACGACTATACGAGATCATCGGGGGCTTCGAAGCCTGCGGGGTGATGATTGCCAATCCGCACGTCGTGACGCTGGAGGACGGCAGCCGATACAAGCGTGTCGATGCCGACCAACTGGGCTTCAAGCACGAGGTCGACCCGATGGGCTTGCTCAATCCGGGCAAGATGCGAAGTTTCGTGCCGCAGGCGCATTAAGAATGACGGCAGCAGTTCCGATCAAGGCCGTGGCAGAATCGACGCCGGTCAAACCGGCAGCGTCCGGCGCGCACCAGCGGCCGCTGCTGCGGTTGTCCGATGTCGCCAAGACGTTCTCCACCGGCACCGCGGCACTCGCCGACATCGACTTGACGATCTTTCCGGGAGAATTCGTCAGCCTGCTCGGCCCTTCCGGTTGCGGAAAATCGACGCTGCTCAAGCTTATCGCCGGGCTCGTCACACCGTCGTCGGGCGTGATCGACTGGCCGCAGTCGACCTACACCGCGGACGGCAGCCCGGAGCCCGCGCTCGGCTTCGTGTTCCAAGAGCCGACACTGTTGCCGTGGCGGACGGCGGCCGGCAATGTCCAGTTGCCGCTGCTCTTGGCCGGCGTGGACAAGCGCGAGGCGCGTGAACGGGTCAGCGAAGCGCTGGCCCAGGTCGGGCTGTCGGCGTTTGCCGATTCATATCCACGGCAGTTGTCGGGCGGCATGAAGATGCGCGTTTCGATCGCGCGCGCGTTGGTGACGCGGCCAAAAATCCTGTTGATGGACGAGCCCTTTGCCGCGCTCGATGAGATCACCCGCACGAAGCTCAACGATGAGCTACTGCAATTATTTGCGCGACAAGGATTGACGGTCATCTTCGTCACGCACAGCGTCTACGAGTCCGTCTATCTGTCGAGCCGCATCGTAGTGATGACCACCCGGCCGGGCCGCGTGACCGCTGAAATCCCGATCGAGGTGAACTATCCGCGGCCGGAGGAGTTTCGCACGTCGCTGCTTTACAATGAGCGCTGTCGGCTGGTGTCGGCAGCACTGCGCTTGGCGATGAATGCCGGCGATTTCACCTGATGAGCATGCTTCGACATCTCGTGCCGAAGCGGCTTCGCGCGCCGTTTGCGCGCTATAGCCACGCCGTCGAAGTCTCGGCAGGCGCGCGATGGCTGCTGTGTTCCGGGCAACTCGGCATATCGACCAGCGATGAGATTCCGGAGGATGCCGAGGCCCAGGCTGTGCTGTGCTTCGAAGCGATCGGTGCCTGTCTGGCCGAGGCCGGCATGTCGTTTGCCGACATCGTCCGCATCAACGCCTACGTCACCGATCGCACTCACATGGCCCCCTATATGGCCGTGCGCGACCGCTACGTGGCGCTGCCGCCGCCAGCGTCGACGTTGATGATCGTCTCGGGTTTTACCCGGCCGGAGTTCAAGGTCGAGGTCGAAGCGATCGCGGCCACGACAGGAGACAATGACGCGCCGCTTTCCGCAAGCGACGGCGCCGGATGAATAAGCCGGCCATGGTGAGACCACCACAAATTTGCTAAACGTTCGGCCGGGCCTGCCGGTGCAAGGAAACTCTTCGCCGATGACGCATTTTAGTTCCTTTGCCGAACTGCGCGCGATCTGCCTCGACCTGCCGAGCGGGCATCCGGCGGCCAGTGCGGCGGTCGCCCAGCGCGAGGCCTCGCTGACCAAGCCACCGCGCAGCCTGGGCCGTCTCGAAGATATCGTCGCCTGGCTCGCGCATTGGCAGGGCCACGCGCCGCGGTTGGACCGCGTGGATATTCTCGTCTTTGCCGGCAATCACGGCGTAACCCAGCTTGGCGTCTCGGCCTATCCTGCCGAAGTCACGGCACAGATGGTGGCGAATTTTGCCGCCGGCGGCGCCGCCATCAATCAGCTTGCACGCGCGGCTGGCGCCAAACTGCACGTCTTTCCGCTGGCGCTCGATGCACCCACTGCGGACTTCACCCAGCAGCCGGCGCTCACAGAACAGGAATTCCTCGCCGCGCTGGCCGCCGGTTACGATGCCGTGTCGCCCGAATGCGATCTGATCTGTCTTGGCGAAATGGGCATCGGCAATACCACGGCGGCGGCAGCAATCGCGGCAGCGTTGTTCGGCGGCGGCGGGGCGCGTTGGGCAGGCCGCGGCACCGGCGTCGATGAGGCGGGCCTCGTGCGCAAGCGCGCGGTCATCGACCGCGCCCTCGACCGTCACGCCGCATTGCTTCACGATCCGCTGGCGATCGCTGCGGCTTTTGGCGGCCGCGAGCTTGCGGCAATCCTCGGCGCCATATTAGCGGCGCGGCGTCAGCGCATTCCCGTCCTGCTCGACGGCTTCGTCTGCACCGCGGCGACCGCGCCGCTGGCGAAGTTGCGGGCCGATACGCTCGCGCACACGCTTGCCGGCCATGTTTCAGCTGAGGCCGGACACCGTATGCTGCTCGATGAACTGGGACTCGTGCCGCTTGTCGACCTCAATATGCGGCTCGGCGAAGCGTCGGGAGCCGCGGTGGCGCTCCTAGTCCTTCGCGCGGCGCTGGCGTGTCATACCGGAATGGCGACCTTCGCCGAGGCGGGTGTATCCGATAAGCCGGCCGACGAAACGGAACCGAAAGCGGCAAGCTAAGGCCGCCGTCAGATTTCCACGCGAAATCCGACTTCGATGACCGCGTCGTGGGGAATCTTAAAAAAGTCGGGGGCTCGACTTGCGATCCGATTAAGAAACGAGAAGATCGCGAAGGAAATCGGCCCCATCGAAGAACCGGTCGCGCGACGAATGATCGTCTCGTGGGCCAGATAATAGTTCTTGTGCTCCAAGTCGGCATCGAAGCCGAGCATGTTGCAGTTGGTTAGGCTCAACGGGATATCCGGGGTCTGCATGAATCCGAGCTTGACCTGGATACGGTAGAATCCGTGGCCCAGACGCTGCACCGCGTGGCGCTCATGGAACGGGACACGCGGCCGGTGGTCAGCGACAAAGGTCAACAAGACCACAGTCTCATGCAGGACGCGGTTGTGCTCGATATGGCGCAGCAGCATCGGCGAAGCGCCGTGCTCGACTTTGGTGAGCCAGACCCCCAGTCCAGGCGCCCTGCCGATAACGGCCTTATCCGCATAATTCAGGAACTGAGCGAGCGGCATTGACATCTCGCGGAGACGCCGCGCGGCCTCAAACGCGCCTCTGCGCCACGACAACATCAGAATCGCAATTGCCCCACCGACGATAACTGGAAACCAGCCGCCCTGGACGATCTTGATCGAGTTGGAGGCGAGGAACGTAGCGTCGATGACGCCGATGGCGGCGATGATCGGAACAGCGATGGCAGGCGACCAGCGCCACCGCGTAACCGCGACGCGATAGAGCAGGATGGTGGTGACCAGCATGGTGCCGGACACGGCGATGCCGTAGGCCGCCGCCAGATTGTCGGAGGTCTTGAAGAGAGCGACCGTCAACAGCGTGCCCGTCATCAACAGCCAATTGGCGGCAGGGACATAGATCTGACCTTCTTCATCGCCCGACGTCGACACGATCCGCGCCCGCGGACACAATCCCATCAGCATGGCCTGCCGTGTCAGCGAGAAGACTCCGGAGATGAGCGATTGCGAGGCGATGATAGTGGCAAGCGCGGCAAGCACCACCATCGGGATCAACGCCCAACTCGGCGCTAATCGGTAGAATGGATTGTCGGCCGCCGTCGGGTCGGCGAGGATCAGCGCGCCCTGGCCGAAATAGTTTAGGATCAGCGCCGGCAGAACCAGCCCGAACCAGGCCCGACGGATCGCTGCGGGACCGACATGACCCATGTCGGCGTAGAGCGCTTCCCCGCCGGTCAGAGCCAGGAATACCGCACCAATAACCGCGAACGCGATGATTGGGTTCGCTGCGAGGAATCCCACGGCCTCGGCCGGATTGATCGCCTTGATGATGGCCGGCGCCGTCCAAATGTTGGTCGCTCCGAGCACTCCGATGACGACGAACCAGACCACCATCACCGGCCCGAACAGTCGGCCGATGCTTTCCGTGCCCTTACGCTGGATCGTGAACAATCCGATCAAGATTGCCATCGTCACCGGCACGATGAATGTTTGGAAGGCCGGCGCGATCAGCTTGAGCCCTTCCATGGCTGAGAGCACCGAAATCGCCGGCGTAATAACGCCGTCGCCGTAGAGCAACGCGGCGCCCATTACACCGAGCAGCACGAGGCCCGGAAGCTTGGCGCCATTGGCGACCCGGTCTGCGCCGACCAGAGATAACAGCGCCAGGATGCCGCCCTCGCCTTCGTTGTCAGCACGCAGCACGAAGACGACGTATTTCAGCGACACCATCACCATCAGCGCCCAGAAGATCAGCGACACGATGCCGAGAACGTCGGCCGCGGTCGGGACCGGATGACCGATGCCGGTCAGAGCGACCTGGAACGCGTAAAGCGGGCTTGTGCCGATGTCGCCGTAAACGACGCCGAGCGCTGTCAGGGCCAGAAACCAGGGATTGCCGTGACCGTGGAGATTCCGGCCCGGACCGGAACGCACTCCCGAGTTATCCGTACTGGAATGCACGGCCAACGTTCCGGCGGTGCCGACTGCAGTGTGGGCAAAAACCGGCGATTGTTGATCGCCGGTTGACTTCATCGAAGTCCGCAAGGCCTAACGCCTGAACTGAAGCCGCTCATCGCAACGACCTTGAGGACTGGCACTCCCTCACTCCGCAGGCGTTGCGGCCAGAACCTCGCTCGGTGTCGATGTCGTCAGCGCCGGCGCAAGGGCCGGATATCGACTCAGCGCATAGAGGAAGGCTGCTACAATCGCGTAGGCAGCGGCGACTGTCGGCGTCACCGCGATGCCGACCGCCTCGCCATGCATGAAGCCAAAGAATGTCAGTACTGCGCCGGCGAGCGCGAAGGCCGCGGCATTGACGAACTTCTTGTCGATAACGAAGGCGCCGATGGCCGCAAGAATGAGGCCGGTCAAGATGGCGCCACCGCCGAGCGTTCGCAGACCGGGATAGAGCACGCCGACATTGGCGAGCTTGTCGAAGCCAAGCGCCA
>JBAUYI010000200.1:0-17369 GCA_049584715.1 Xanthobacteraceae bacterium | reverse complement strand
ACGGATCGCGGTGCGGGTCTTTTTTGATCATCCTCATTCCGGCTTGATACCAGCCGCCTTGATGATCGGCCACCACTTATCGATTTCCGACCGATGAAAAGCGCCGAGCGCTTGCGGCGTCTGCTGCTCGCGCGGCGGAATCTCCTGGCCCAGATCGTCCAACCGTTGACGCAATCCGGCGTCGGCCAGAGCGGCGACCGCGGCGGCATTGAGCCTGGCGACGATGGCTTCCGGCGTCGCTTTCGGCACCCAGAACGCCTGCCAGAACGACAGCGCCAGCTCGGGCACGCCGGCTTCCTCGATGGTCGGGATGTCGCGCGCCGGCGCCCAGCGCGTCTTGTCCATGATGGCGAATGCCTTGACTGTGTCGCTCTTCAGATAAGGCAGCATCTGCGAGGCTTCCGCGCCCATCCGCAGGTCGATCTGGCCGGCGAGCAGATCGGTCAGCGCCGGCGCCGCGCCGCGATAGGGCACCAGCTGGATCTGCGTGTCGGTGAGTTTCTGAAAATAAATGGCGCCGACTTGGCTCGGGCTGCCAATGCCGATGGTGCCGGACGTCGCCTTGCCGGGATTGGCCTTGAGCCAGGCGATCAGCTCCTTCACGTTGTTTGCCGGCAACGATTTCCGGCCGACCAGCATCAGCGGCGAAAATGCCAATAGCGCGACCGGCGCGAAATCGTTCTTCACGTCGAACGCCACCGGATAGACCGCCGGCGTGCCGACGAGGCTCGTCCAGTTGCCGAGGATCATGGTGTAGCCGTCGGGCGCGGCGCGCGCGACGCGGGCCACAGCGATGCTGCCGCCGGCACCGCCGACATTCTCGACGACCAGCGGCTGGCCGAGCGCAATGCGCATCGGCTCGGCCAAAAGTCGCGCCAGCGTATCGACCGGCCCGCCGGCGGGAAACGGCACGATGATCGTGATCGGCCGCGTCGGATAATCGAGCGCGGAAGCGATGCGCGGCAACGCGGGCGCGAATGCAAACGCGCCCACTGATGACAGAAATTTCCGGCGCGGGAGTTTCATCGTGCGTCCCCGGAACGCACAAAATATCAGTATTGCTTTTCGGTCGATAGGGACGGAAGACGATTACTGATCGGCTTTATTCGATCACCGCGTCGGCAATCGCCATCACCCCAGGCGGAATCTGGATGTCGAGCATCTTGGCCGTCTTCAGATTGAGCACAAACTCGAATTTCTCCGGCAGCTGAATGGGCAGGTCGGCAGGCTTGGCGCCTTTGAGAATCCGATCCACATAGTTCGCCGCAAGCCGAAACGATTCGGCCACATCGGCGCCGTAGGACATCAGGCCGCCCTCCTCGGCGAGGTTGCGGAATGCGTAGATGGCCGGTAGCTGATTGCGACCTGCCAGCGCGATGATTTGCGCGCGATGAAGGTTCGTCGTGGCGTCCGGCAGCACGATCAAGCCGCCGTCGGGCGTGCGGGCAAGATCGCCAATCGCGCGCTCGATGTCGTCGCTGCCGTGAACGGGCATGGCGGCTGGTACCACCGCAGATGCGGCGGCCGCGGCGTTGACAGTATTCGTGTAAAAGCTTCCCCCGCCAGGCGCCACTTTCGGATCGAACAGATATCCGACGCGCGCCATCTTGGGTGCGACCTCCTTGAGAAGTCCCAGCCATTTTCCCGACAGCGAAGCCTCGGCATTGGTAAATCCGGTGACGTTACCTCCCGGACGCGCGACGCTGGCGGCAAATCCCTCGCCGACCGGATCGGACACCACGGCAAAGACGATCGGGATGCTGCGCGTGTTCTTCAAAAGCGCGGCTGTGGCGGGCGTGCTGCGCACGAAGATGACATCCGGACGGGCGTCGACCAATTCCTTGGCGTGAGCTTGGATTTTCTGGCTGTCGCCGCCCGACCAGCGGTAGTCGACGCGGAGGTTGCCGCCCTCGGTCCAACCCAGGCTTTGCATTTGTCTGGTAAACGCGGCCAGCTCTTTCTTCACCTCCTGATCGTCAAGCGCAGATGGCATCAGCACGCCGAGGCGCCGCGGCGCGTTGTCCTGCGCACGGGCGGCGAGGGGCAATGCCACTGCCGCGCCGCCGAATGCCAGGAGAAATTCGCGCCGCTTCATTGGATTCCTTCAAATCAGAGGCGCAAGTTACCACAGCATTGCGTGAGAGCAGTGTCGTGCATCACTGTAAATTTAGCAGTCGATGCCCGCGTTGCGCTAGTCGAGCTTCACCTTGTTCTCATAGAACGTCCACAACAGCGCGAACAGCCGCGGATTGAAGGTGCCCGCGGCGCAGTCCCGCGCCTCGTCTTCACTCAACGGAATGGCGCCGCCCATGATCTCCGCCTGCAGCTGGATTTGCGCGTTCTCTTCCAAAAATGTGCAGGCGAAAAACGCCTCCTCCGCCGTCGCGCCGACGACGACGCTGCCATGGCCGCGCATTTGCGCGACCCTGTGATTGCCGAGCGCGCGGGAAAGGTCGGCGGCCTGGCTGTCCAACACCACCAGCCGCGGATTGTCCCAGGTCGGCACGCCGGTGCAGAGAAACGAGCCGTGCAGAAACACCGGCTGCAACGGCTTGCCGGCGATGCCGAGCGCGCGCGCGTGCGGCGCGTGCAGATGGCAGACGCACATGGCATCGGGCCGGTCGCGATGGATTTGGGTGTGAATGCGCCATTCCAGCGGGATCAAGCCGCCGGGATGCTCGATGATGGTGCCGTCGATATTGTAGATAAAAATCTGCTCCGGGCGGACCGTGGTTTTGTCCGTGCTGGCGCCGGGGCTGATGAAGCACTTGTCGGTGCCCGGCACGCGGATCGAAACGTGGCCGAACATCCCGATCGTACCTTGCAGGTTCAGCATGCGCGTCAGCGTAGCGGTCTTCGCGCGCAATAGTTCTTCTTCGCTCATTCCATCCTCGCTTTGAAATGATTTAGACCGTGCCGCTTTGCCTAAAGCGTATTGGCGACGCCGGCCCGTTTGATGAGATCGCCCCAGCGGTCGATTTCGGATGCGAGAAATTTTTCCAGCTCGGCGGGTGTGGGACTTTGCACCGGAATGGTGCCGAGCTTGATCATCAGCGATTGCACCTCGGGGATGGCGGCAGCCTTCTTGAGCTCGGCGTTGAGCCGCTCGACGATCGGCTTCGGCGTCGCCGCCGGCGCGCAGATCAGGGTCCAGCCGACCGCGTCGAAGCCGGGCACGCCGGCTTCGTCGATTGTGGGAACATCGGGCAGCGCCGGAACGCGGATCGTCGAGGACACCCCGAGCGGCCGCACCGTGCCGGCGTTGATCTGCCCCATCACGCTGCCGGCGTCGGCGAACATCAGCGCCACGTGACCGGCCATGACGTCGTTGAGCGCCAGCGGCGCGCCGCGATAGGAGACGCCGGTCATCGCGGTGTCGGTCATGACCTGGAACAATTCGCCGGCCAGATGGATCGCCGATCCGGGGCCGCCATGGCCGAAATTGATCTGGCCGGGCTTTGCTTTCAACAGCGCCACCAGTTCCGCCACCGAATGAACGGGCAGTTTCGGATCGACCACCAGCACCAGCGGCGTACGGAAGATCAGCGCCACCGCCTGCAGGTCCTTGAGGGTGTCGTAGGGCAACGCTCTGACCAGGGTCGGATTGGCGGCAAGCGAACTCGCGGCGGCCAGTAGCGTCTGTCCGTCAGGCGCCGCTTTGACAACGTCGCCCGCGGCCAACACGCCGCCGGCGCCGGCGCGATTCTCGACGACGATCGCCTTGCCGAATTGCTCCTGCAGCCGCCCCGCCATCGCCCGCACCACGATATCGATGCTGCCGCCCGCCGGGAACGACACGATGAAGGTGATCGGGCCGGACGGAAACTCGGCGGCGCGCGCCGGCAAGCTTGTTGCCGCGCAAGCGCCGCCGAGAGCCCTCAACAGATGACGTCGTGTCGGCATTTCGCGTCCCAATCTTCACCGCCGCTCAAGTGCGGCGACCTTTAGCGCATTGAATCCTATAGATGGGAAAGCAACGGCGTCTACTGACCGGTGGATGTCCGTCCTGCGGCGTATTCGTCTTGATCCCGACCGGCTCCTGGGCGACAGTTCAGAGATGGCACAGAAAATAAGAGGGTATATGAGCAGGGAGGGCAAGGCAGTGAAGCGAACCTCATTCGGCTTGGCACTGTTGATTCTGCTCGCTGGCATGAGCGCGGCGTCGGCGCAGACCATGAGCTACGCCGAGGCAATTTCGCAGATCGCCACGGTGTGCAAAAACGACATTGCCAGATTCTGCAGGGGCGCCCCGCTCGGCCCGCGCCTGCGGGCGTGCTTCGACGCCAATGCGGCGAGGATGTCGCCGCAATGTCAGCAGACCACCGGCGTGGTTTATGCGTCGATCACGCGGCGCGCCACGGCGCAGCGCGATATCGGCGACGTTTGCAGCGCGGATATCTTGCGATTATGCGGCACGTCATTTGCCGATGCCAATCTGGTGACATGCATGGCGGGCCTGGCGCCGCAGGCGATGAGCCCGCGCTGCTACCAGACCTTTGTCGATACCGGTTGGGCTACGGAAAAGGCACGGCCATGAAGCTGCATCACACGCTGGCCGCCGGCGCGCTGCTCTGTGCCGCCGTCGTCACCGCCGCTCTGGCGCAACAATCGATCAATTCATCGCAGATGGCCACCAGCCTGGCCAATGTCAGCGGCAATAACAGGCTGGCAATGACCGGCGCCCAGATGCGCCAAGCCGTGCTGGACTATATCCGCGACAATCCCGGCGCGCTGCCGCCGCGGCCGATGAATTTCCCGCAGCTCGAAGGGCTGACGCAATTCGTCGTCGAAGTGGATTTCGACTTCGGGTCGGCGGTCATCCGGCCGTCGTCCTATCGCACCGTCGGCGCCATCGCCGACGCGCTGCATCATCCGCTCTTGCTCGGCTATGGCTTTCTGGTGATCGGGCACACCGATTCGGTCGGCGGGCGCCAGTCCAATGTGGTCTTGAGCCAGCGCCGCGCCGAAGCGATCCGCGAAGCCTTGGTCGATCCCTTCGGCGTCAATCCCGCCGTGCTCGATGCGGTCGGCATGGGCGAGGAGCAATTGCGCGATCCGGCGCACCCGACCTCGGGCGTCAACCGGCGCGTTCAGCTCATCAATGTCGGCAAGAAATTCTGCTTCGGCCGCTCGGGTGAGCAGTTCTTGTGTCAGTGAGCTCGAAGACGTGAAGCGGCTGATATCGCATCATCGCGGATCGCGAGCGCTTTATGGCCGCTTCGGCAATTTGACGGGCGTGACCCGATAAAGATCGGCCGGCGCGAAATCGTCGGTCAGCAAATCGCCGCCT
The DNA here is from genome assembly GCA_049584715.1 of Xanthobacteraceae bacterium. Taxonomy (GTDB): domain Bacteria; phylum Pseudomonadota; class Alphaproteobacteria; order Rhizobiales; family Xanthobacteraceae; genus BOG-931. The sequence goes on along the minus strand of JBAUYI010000200.1, from coordinate 12,079 downwards.
TCCGAATCCGGCGCGGTGACCCGTTTGCCGGCGAGAGCGGGCAATGGATAGCGGAAATGATACTGCTGCTGCAGGGCCGTGGCGGACCCAAGCAAACCGTCCGCGGTCGGCCGCTGAGCCGGCATGGCTACCGCAATCACCTGCGCCTCGCTGCGGTCGAGCCAATCGGGATAGGCATCGACGGTTGGAAATACCGCGGCCAAGGTGACCAGGGTCGAGAGATAAAGTTTGGTGTTGGCGGCCACGTTCGACGCCATGGCGCCGCCGGGGGCGAGATGCTCTTTGACCAGCCCATAAAATTCCCGCGTCAGCAGATGGAATGGAATGCCGAGTTCGCGAAATGCGTCCAGTAGGATAAGGTCGTAAAGCTCTTTGTGGCGGTTGAGGTAGACGCGGCCGTCGCCGGCAATGAGCCGAACCTTGTCGGTCTCGCGCAGGCCGAAATAGTCCTTGCCCGCGGCGATGACGCCGGGGTCGAGCTCCACCACATCGATCTGGGCGTCCGGCATGGCGCGGCCGAGATAGGTCGATATCGATCCGGCGCCGAGCCCGATCATCAGGATGCGCTTTGGCGCCGTCGGATACGCCAGCGCCGCCGTCATGGTCTGGTCGTAGGGCACCGGCATGGCGTCGGGGTCTTTGAGATCGACGATCGATTCGATGTAGTTGGGACGGCCGGCGTACATGCTGCTCAGTCCAAGCATCGATCCGTGCTTGTCGATGAACAGATTGTTGTATTCGGTTTCCAGATGCGCGACCCGGCCGTCGCCGTGCTTGAGCATCTGCGCCCGCACGCTGGCGTCGAACACATCATCCGACCACGCGCGACCGCCGCCGAGCACGAGCACCGCGAACGCGGCAAGTACCGCGGCGCCCTTGGTTGGCCGATGCAGCCGGCCGAGCGCAAACAGCAAAAAACCGCAGCATAGGCCGGCCGCGCCCAGCACAAGCGTAATGGCGCGCGTCCCGATCGTCGGGATGAGGAAGAATGTCGTGCCGAGTGTGCCGGCGATCGAGCCGGCGGTGGAAACGCCATACACGGTGCCGGAGACGGTTCCGGAATGCTGGGCGGCGCGCAACATCAGCCTGATCGCAAACGGCGAATAGACACCGAAAAGCGCGACCGGCAAGACCATGATGGCGAGCGCGGCGCAAAGGCTGCCGAGCCGCACGTCGTCCACGGCGTTGGACACAAATCCCAGTATGACGTCGGCAAAGCCCGGCAATGCCAGGAGATACAGCGACGCCACACTGACGATCGCGCCCAGCACCGATGCCGACACCGTGCGATCGGCGATGAAGCCACCGAGGAAATAGCCGGCAGTGAGCGCCGCCAGCACCGTCGAAATCAGCGCCGCCCAGGTATAGATGCCGCTGCCGAAATAGGGATTGAGATAACGCGATCCGAGCATTTCAAAGCTCATCACGATCGCGCCGGTGACGAAAGCGGCGACATAGATGACGGCCCGAAACGCAGGCGATGACGCGTTCACTCCGGTCGCGGCCGATGCGGTGGTAATCCTATCCAACTCGATCTCCGTCGGCGCCCCCTGTGCGGCGATGGTGACGGGGGCTGCTGTCAAAGTGACGCGAAGACGGCGGCAGAACAAGGGCGGCACTTACCCCGCATGTCGCTGCGCTCATGCGGGCTACTTGCTGACCGGTTGTGCTACGATCGGACAGCCAAGGCCCTCGCGAAGAAGACCAAACCCATGCAAGACAGATTTTTGAAAACCGGCATTTTCCTCGCGCCGTTCCACGCGCTGACCGAAAACCCGCTGCTGGCGCTCGATCGCGACATGGAACTGTTGGTCCATCTCGACCGGCTGAACTATCACGAGGCCTGGATCGGCGAGCACCATTCGGGCGGTTACGAGATCATCGCCTGCCCCGAAATGTTCATCGCGGCGGCGGCCGAGCGCACGCGCCACATCCGGCTCGGTACCGGCGTGGTCTCGCTGCCCTATCATAATCCCTTCACTGTGGCGGGCCGCATGATGCAGCTCGATTACCAGACGCGCGGCCGCGCCATGTTCGGCGTCGGGCCGGGCTCGCTGGTCTATGACGCGATCAAGATGGGGCTCAAGCCCGAGGACCAGCGCCGCAAGCTCGACGAATCGCTCGACGTCATCATGGCGCTGATGCAGGGCGGCACGGTGACCAAAAAGACCGACTGGTTCGAGCTCAACGAAGCACGCCTGCAGTTCAAAAGCTATTCGCAGCCGATGATGGAGATGGCGGTTGCGTCGGCGCGGTCGCCGACCGGCGCGCTGTCGGCCGGCAAGCACGGCATCGGCATGCTCGCGATCGGCGGCACCTCGGACGATGCGCTCAAGGCCCATGCCAGCAACTGGGGCGTCTATGAGGAGAGCGCGAAAGCGCACGGCAAGATCGCGGACCGCCGCAAATGGCGCATCGTCACCTTCGCCCACGTTGCAGAGACCCGCGAGCAGGCGCGCGCCGACATGAAATTCGGCCTGGAAGACTTCAAGCGCTATTTCGCCGAAGTCGCGACCTTCCCCATCGTGCCGCCTGACATCACCACCGACCCGGCCGAGTATCTGGTGGCTTCGGGCATCGGCTGTATCGGCACGCCGGACGACTGCATCCGCCATTTCGAGCGGCTGTGGCGCGGCTCCAACGGCGGCTTCGGCGGCGTGCTGCTCCTCGCGCACAATTGGGCCGACTGGCCGGCGACCCAAAAGAGCTACGAGCTGATGGCGCGCTACGTCCACCCGCACTTCCAGCGCGACGCCAACGAGCTGCGGCAATGGAGCTACGACGACGCCAAGGCGAAATACGCCGGCGCCGGCGATCAGTCGCGCGCCGCGGTGCAGGCGGCGATCGACAAGCATCAGGCGCGGAAGGCATAAAGCCAGGGAGCGGTTCCTACAGACTCCCTATGTAGACTCGTAATCGCGCAGATAATGTCCGCTTTCGACGGCAAAGCGCATATTGCAATTTAGGCGCAATGGTCAACCTTGATCGCCATACCTTTCACTGACGGCTGCAGCGAGGAACATTTTGCGTCCTTCACGGCTCGGGCTCGTGCCATGAGCAGCACACCAATCCGAAAATGTGGTCGGATCGATATTGACGCGCATGACGACGTGCCCGTAGGCCTTAAGCCCCTGTTCCATTTCTTCGGCAATTTTCAGCCATTCCTTCCAGGTGGGAGGCATTCTATGTCCGTCGTCAAAAAGTTTCTGCAGAGCCGGGTAATCTTCCTCGTTGATCCAATAGGCTCCCACCACTGGAGGCGGCTCGTTCTCTGACTTGGTCATGCCGGTTATTCCTGCAAAGGCTGCTATTGGTAACGCGTATTTCTCTTACGTTGATAAAGCCGGCTCTGGCAAACCATAGCCGCCTCTAGAGCCTGCCGGTCACGGCGCGTTAACCGCCGGCCTCCATCCTGCCAGCAGGGTGATTCGCGGAGTGCCGAGTGAGCGCTGAAATACTTAAGCTTAGTGACTATCGTATCGACGACGGCGCTAACGATGAGATTGACCTGGTGACAGCAGTAGATGTGGCAATCCGGGATTTACGTGAAATTCTGCTGTGCTGGGGCTCGGAGCTAGCACGGCAGCGCGCGGAAGAGTGCGAATTGATGTTGCACCGTGCCTTTTCCAGAATTGTCGCCAGCCGATCAGAACCTCGATAGTCCTCGAATGGAAAAGACCCCGACTTTCAACCCCTCTGATTTAACCCTCGCCATTAAGAACAAAGGGCGCCCACCTAAATCTTGGCGATGGGAGATTTACGCGGCTGGCAAGAGTAAGCCAGTGCGAGAATCTGAGTTTTTTGAAACCATGTCCGAAGCGACCCGAGCGGGGAAAGCAGCATTGGCAAAACTACGTGCCAACCAAGCCGCTTGACGCGCATTCTTAGCTCTTCAAGTCAATCACTGGTTCGTGCAACGCGGCGGTGGGTTACGGCTTCGCCTAACCCGCCCTACGCGAGCTTTTTAGGTGCCGCAGAAACCGGGTGGTTTCCGAGGTACCGCCAGGCGATCCTCACAACATGGGGAAGGCCATCGCCGCCGTCGTGGGCGCGGCGTTGCCAACCGGCTTGGAGTGCAATTCATGACGCAATCTTCCGTCGGCAAGCGCTTCGGCGTCATCGATGACGACCAGCAACGCGCCTTGAACGGTCTCGAATTCGTCCAGGGGCTGGTCGACGGCACGCTACCGCTGAACGCGATGGCGGAAACGCTCGGCTATGACATCGTCGAAGCTGCCAAGGGCCGCGTGGTTGCGGCCGCAACGCCCCACGCCGGGCATCGCAATCCGGCGGGCACAGTCCACGGCGGCCTTGCCGCAACCTTGCTCGACAGCGCCATGGGGCTCGCCGTGCAGTCGATGCTGGACAAGGGCTTTGCGCAAACAACACTCGAGTTCAAGATTTCGCTGGTTCGGCCCATCACGCCGCAGACCGGCTTGGTGAAGGCGGAAGGCAAGGTCATCAGTTGCGGGCGCCGCGTCGGTACCGCCGAGGGAAAGCTGACGGACAAGGACGGCCGCGTGCTCGCGCACGGCACGACGACGTGCTTGATCTATGCGCATTGAACGTTCGACGGCGATGCTTCTCCTTGCGGCGCGGGGTGCTATTGGACTGTGGTCCAATATGTGAGACGGTCCAGGATTGTGCTACTGCTCCGCTCGGATGCAACGGAACGGCAAAATCAATCGGGAGGCGTCAATGTTTGTCTTCACGCGTGCAATGAAAATGGCTGCGGCCGCGGTGTCGCTGGCGATCATGCTGCTGGGCGCCGCCACGCCCTCGCAGGCGCAGACCACGGGCCAGGTCCGCCTGCACATCGTCAGGGTGGGATTCATCGTCGGTGTCGGCGGCGGTAGCGGCGTCTTGATCTTTCAAGGCCACAGATATCGGTTATCGGTCAGCGGCATCGGCATCGGCAGCCTCGGCGTCTCGGCAGTGGACTTGGTCGGCACGGCGAGCAATTTGACGAGTCCTGGTGCCATCAACGGCACTTATGGGGGCGTCGGCGCCGGCGGCGCTTTCGTCGGCGGCGCCCAGGTGGCAACACTGCAGAACGCCAACGGCGTCGTTCTCACATTGCAGGGCGTTCAAGCCGGCTTTCAGGTCTCGCTCGGTCTCGGCGGCATGACCTTGCTGATGCGATAGGCGTCGGATTTAACCCTCCGACGATCCGCACCGCCGGCAATCAGTCGCGCGGCGGTGCATCTTCCTTCTCGCCAAAGCCGCGCAACACGTCGCTCATCAGATTGCGCAGCGTGGGGCGCGGCAGGGCGGTGAACGGCAGCGGCCGCACCACGTCGATGGCCGCGAGGCCCAGGCGCGCGGTGAGGAAACCGTTGAGCAGGCCCTCGCCGAGCCGCGCCGACAATTTGCCGGCGATGCCGTGGCCGAGCATCTGTTGAACGAGGCCGTCGGTCGTCGCCATGCCGCCGGTCATCGCCAGATGCAGGACGACGAGACGCATGAGCCGGATCAGGCCGAGCGCGCCCGGTCGCGCGCCGTACAGCAAAGACAGCCGGCGCACCAGGATCAGCGACGAGCCGAACACGAACAGCACATCGATGGCGGCGCGCGGGCTCAGCGCGGTGAAGGCCGACACCCGCGTGGCGGCCGCGGTGACGGCGCGGCGCGCCTGCTGATCCAGCGGCGACATGAGTTCACGCTCGACGAGCCGCACCATGTCGGCGCCGTCGATGATATCGCCGAGATGACTGTCCATGGTGGCGCGGCCGCGCGCGAGCCGCGGCATGCGGCGCGTGAGCGCAAGGAGATCGCGCGCAACGGCCACGCCTTCCTGGCGATCGTCGTTCAAGAGCGCATCCGAGGCGCGCCGATTGAGTTTCTCGATGGTCGCAAGCCGCGCCAGACCCAGCGTCTCGCGGCCAGCAACGACCAAAAACGCGACCGTCGCCACGACGGCGAGCGCCAAACCGAGAAAACCGAATTCCTGGTTGCGCGCGAACAGATCCTCGATCAGGCGAGCCACGCCGAGACCGGCGGCGAGCAAGATCAAACCGCCCACCGCGCCCCAAAACAACGCGCCCCAGCGGAAACCACGTCGCCGCCATTGCAGCGGATCGTCGACGGCAACGACCGCCGTCTCGGCGTCGGGCTCCGGTATCACCTGCACGGCGCGTTTGGCGGCGTCGTCCTTGGCCAAGCCGACCATCACGTGGTCGTCGTCGAGGCGAAAGACGGCGGGCGGCCGATGCGGCCAGTTTTTGCTCATTGCAGCCGGTCTCCGATCAGGAATTGCAGCGCGCGGTCGAGGCGAATGTGAGGCAGCGCGGGGATGCCGCTGTCCGTCGCCTCCAGGAGCGGCGGCCGCACCCGCAAGAAACGAAAGTCGGCGTTTTGCGGCGAGGTCGTGGCAATGCCGCGAAACGCGCTGGCATCGCTGCGGAACAGTTCGTTGGGATCGTCGGGCAGATCGCCGGGAAACAGCGCCGCCTCGGTCTCGCCATCGAACGTTTCGCCAGCCAGCACCTCGCCGGCGACCGGCACGCCGAGGATGCAAGGCAGCTCCTGGCGCGCCCGCCGCACCGTCGCTTCGCGGGTGGCGCGCACGGCAGCGAGCGCGACGACGTCGACCTGCGCGCCGGCGCGCTCGGCTTTCGCCGTGGCCTCTTGCGTCAAGCGTTTCAGCACGGCTTCGAGCCGATCGTGACTGGTATGGTGCAGATGATCGGCCTTGGTGGCGGCCAGCAGAATGCGGTCGATGCGCGGACGCAGCATCGTGCTCAAGATCGTTCTTCGCCCGATTTGAAAGCAGTCGAGGACTTGGGCCAGCGCGCGCTCGAGATCGAGAACCGCATCGGGGCCGGCATTGATCGCCGCCAAAGTGTCCACCAGCACGATCTGGCGGTCGAGCCGGGCAAAATGATCGCGGAAAAAAGGCCGCACCACGATGTCCCGATAGGCGTCGTAACGGCGACGCATCAGCGCCCAGAGCGAGCCTTTCGGCGCAGTACCGTCGCCCGCGACATCGAGCGGCGCAAAAGTCAGCGCCGGCGTATGGTCGAGGTCGCCCGGCATGAGAAACCGCCCCGGCGGCAACAGACTCATCGCATAGTTCTTGTCGCGGCAGGCCTTCAGATAGGCGGTGAAGAGCTTTGCCGCGGTCAGCGCGACCTGCTCGTCCTCGGCGCCTTGCGGATCGAGCGTCGCCAGATGGGAATTCCAATCCTTGGCAAGGCCGGCACGCGGCCCGAGCCGGGACAGACTCACGCTCTCGGCCGCCCACGCCTCATAGCTTTTGTCGAGCAGCGGCAGATCGAGCAGCCACTCGCCCGGATAGTCGACGATATCCAGCGTCAGCGCGCGCTGCTGGCCGCGCTGCGATTGATATTCGATGACGAGCCGCAGCTCGCTGATTTGCCGCGTCGAAGCCGGCCACTGCCGTTTGTCGACCAGCGCGTCCAGATGGCTCTCATAATCGAACCGCGGCACCGCATAGTCCGGCTGCGGCGCCAGATAGGCGCGCGCCACGCGGCCGGTGGCTACCGCCTCGAACACCGGGAAACGTCCGCCGCGCAGCAGGCCATGAACCAGCGCGGTGATGAAGACGGTCTTGCCGGCGTTGGAAAGCCCGGTGACCCCGAGCCTGATCGTCGGATCGAACAAATGGCCGCCGAACTCGGTGAGAGCGAGCGCAGCCAGCCGGATTTGTTCAATGAACTCTTTCACAATCGAAGCTTCCGTCTGCCGCCCGCAGCCGCGGGCCGGCGAAGATGATCCGTACTCCGAAAATCGTCATCGGCTCAAATTGTCCGCAACACATGGGGTGAGAATTCAGCTGTTACAGCCTGCCCAGGGTAAAAACGTCGCAATGAAGCTTTATACGCGTGACGAGGCAAGACTCGCTGTTGCCAATGCTGCTAGGCTGCCCCGGTTACTGCGCAAGACTTGATGCCACCCCATGCCGGGCGACGGAGAATAAGCATGGTGGAACTTGGAATCTTTCTTGCCGCCATGATCGCACTTGTGGTCTGCGGCTGTAAGGCGACGCGGGCTCCGAAAAAGACTTCGTAACAACGGGCCGGTGAAGGGCTGAATTCCGCGGGGCGCGAAGGCTCGGCGGATTGCGCCGCTGGTGCGATCCCGGCAGCGCTGATCTTTTCCCTGAAGGTGGCGGAGCAATTCCGCACCGGGCCGTGGCCGCATGTAAGGCAGCCGGTTCAGCATTGTAACATAATACCGCCCATCGCCCGCCATAATCCGCGACAGACTCAGGCGTGACGGGGGGTCGCGATGGAGTACAAGCAGTTTGTCGTCAAGGCTTTCGAGCGAGAGCCGGGAAAGTGGCGTGCGAGCGTCGAGCGTGCCAACGGGAAAGTCCTCTTAAGGGCCATGGCCCGGCGCCGCAGGGCGCTCGATAAATTCATCACCGGCATGGATGCAACGGCTGCAGAAGCAGCGATGCGAATGGCCATGGCGGCCATCGATGCGAATGCCTTCTCGCGAATTTCATCCAGAGACCGGCGGCAAGCCCGCACGGCACTGAACGATATGGCAACGCGGGGCGAGCGCGCGGCTGCCGGGTAACCTGTTGATGCCTTTGGCATGGCTGATCCGACAGGTTTCGGTATTCCAGAAGCGTTTTCAGCAGCGCCAATCTTTCGCCTCATCGTCGGCGCAGGCCATTCGCTGAATTTCATCAGCGAGGATCAGAGAGCTTTGACTGTCACAAATCTCTACATCAAGCGCAAACACGGCGCGGAACTCGAAGACGTCACGACATTCGCCTTTGACAAGGACGGCATCAGCGGCGGTGTCGCCTGCGCGCCGTTTCGCCAGGTCTTGATCGCGTCGCGGCCGGTCTTGAAGGACTGCGGGCTGAAACCTGGGGACTTGCGGGAAAATGTTTTGCTTGAAGATGACGGGCTGTACGACTTGCCGTCCGGCACCGTCGTCAGGCTGGGCCAGGCTTTGATTCGCCTGACCTTTCATTGCGAACCCTGCAAGAAGATTCTGAAATTGATCGCGTTCGACCGCATCGTGCACCGGCGCGGCGTATTCGGATGTTTTCTCAATGCCGGAACTATGTCGCTGGGCGACAAGCTCGTGGTGACGGAACAAAAATTCGAGCCGATCCCCTATGCGGTCAAAGAGCGGATACAGTGGTTCCTGAGCAAGGGCAATGCACCGGCGGCCGCAGGTCAGCTCATTGAGGCGATCGGCCTGCCCTGGTCATACGCCAGAGCGATGCCGCGTTTGCTGGAAAAGCTCCTGCCCGCGGCACGGTCGTAAGCAGCCGGCCTAATTAACCAGCGCGCCCAGCCAAGACAACACCGCTTTGAACTGGTCTTGGAAGACCATGAAATAAACGGTGAGCCCCAGCGGCGCCGTTATGAGCATCCAGTCCTGCATGAGCGCGGCCCAGCAGAGATCGCCCTCGATGGGACGATGCACCCAAATCTCCTAGGCCCCCCTTTCGATTGTCGCTAACTTTTTTCTAGACTGCCGCGCAAAACAGCGGATCAGTTGACGCGAAGTGTTGCATCTTTGCGGTACTGATTGAAACGCCGATGGAGCGCTGGGAGGAAAAGATGATGACCCGCAAATTCAGCCGCCGAACGCTGGTCCGGGGCGCCGCTGCCGCCGGTGCGACCGCCGCACTGGGACGCTTCCCCGCACCGGCGATCGCGCAATCGCCATCGATCAAGGTCGGACTTCTGACGGTGAAGACCGGCCCGCTGGCGCAGGGCGGCGTCCAGATGGAGCAAGGCGTGTTGACGTTCCTGAAGGACAACAATTCCACGATGGGCGGCCGAAAGGTAGAGCTGTTCTCCGCCGATACCGGCGGCAATCCCGCCGGCGCGAAGACCAAGGCGCAAGAGCTCATCGAGCACGACAAGGTCGACGTCATTCTCGGTCCGCTCGCGACCTTCGAGCTGTACGCCATCAACGATTATATCCGCGAGCAAAAAGTGCCGACGTTCAGCGTCGCCGCCGCCGACGATCTGACGCAGCGCCATCCCAACCCCTACCTGCTGCGCGCGGGCGCGACCGCGTCGGGGGCCATGCACGCGATGGGGCATTACGCGGCGACCGAATTGAAACTCAAGCGCGTCGTCACCGCGTGCGAAGATCTGTCTTACGGTTACGAGGAGATGGGCGGCTTCCAGGCGGCGTTTGCGGCCGACGGCGGCTGCATCGTCAACAAGCTATGGCCGCCGCTGGTCACCCCCGACTACACCCCATACATCGCGCAGATCGCCGACTGCGACGGCGTCTGCCAGGGCTTTGCCGGATTCAATCCGTTGCGCTTCATGAAGGCGTACGTCGGCGCCGGGCTCAAATATCCGGTGGTGGCGGGAATGACCGGCGCCGACGACGCCTTGCTCAGAAGTTTTGGCGACGAGGCGCTCGGTCTCGTCAGCGCGACCCCCTATACGGTCGACCTCGACACCGACGGCAACAAGCGCTTCGTCGAAAGCATGCTGAAGAACCACGACGCCCTCCCCGGCTTTTATGCCGCAGCGCTTTACATCAACTGCCAGGTCGTCGACGCCGGCTTAAGGGCGCTCGGCGGCGATCTCGGCGACAAGGACAAGTTCATGGCGACGCTGAAGGCGGTCAGCCTCACCGACACGCCGCGCGGGCCGCTCAAATTCGACCATCTCAACAACGCGGTGGGAAACATTTACGTGCGGCGCCTGGGCAAGGAGGGCGCCAAATACGGGCTCACGCTCTGGAATAAGACGATAAAGACCTACGAAAACGTCAGTCAGTTCTGGACCTGGCCGGAAAGCGAGTTCCTCGCCCGCCCGGTCTACACCCGCGACTATCCGCCGTTGACGAAATGCTGATTGCGGGAACTGAATAATATTTGCCCGCTATGCCGCCTTCGCCCAGAGCTGCGCGGAGGCGCGGCGGGCGCCTTCGGCGAGTGATTGCAGCTTGAGCCAGACGATCTTGCTGTCGACCTGAACGCGACCCGCAAAGGTGCCGAAGCCGCAATCGACGCCGGCAATGACGTTGTCACGGCCGACCACTTTGGCAAAATTTTGGATGCGGTCGGCGACGACCTCCGGATGCTCCACGGTGTTCACCGTCGAATCGATGACGCCCGGTATGATCGCCTTGCCGGCGGGCAGCTTGACCTGGCGCCAGATTTTCCATTCGTGCTCGTGCCGCGCGTTGGCGGCGGGGAACGACACGGCAAGCGGCTTTGCGGTCAGCACGATGTCGATGATGTCGATGAGCGGCACGTCGGTGTGGTGCGGCGCCACGGTCGAGCCCCAGCACACATGCATGCGCATGCGGTCGGCTGGAATATCGGCGACCGCGTGATTGAGCGCCGCGACATTCACCGCGATGATGTTGCGGAAATCGGCAAGGCTCTTGTCGAGATAGACGGTGTGGCGAAGCATCGCGAGGTCGGGACAATCGAGCTGCAGAATGAAGCCCGCGTCGACGATCGCCTGGTATTCGCGTTTCATCACATCGGCGAGTGCATACACGTAAGCTTCTTCCGTCTCGTAGTGCTTGTTCTTGAGATAGCGCGCAATCTGACCGGGCGCCGGCGAGGTCATGAACAACTCGGCGGCGTTTGCACCCTTCATCACGTCCTTGGACACGGCGATGTCGGCAAGCGCTGCGGCCCAATCTTTCCACGTCACCTCACCGGTGCAGGACGGCCGGTACTGGAACGGCGAGGCGAAATGCGTGAGCAATTGCGCCAGTTCGGGGAATTCCTCATCGCCAGTGCCGAGCGGCGGCGTGCTTTCGCCGGCAAAGCCCGTGAGCCGATCGAGCACATGCACGGTATAGTCCGTGCGACCCTGTTCGCCATCGCCGATGATGTCGATGCCGCATTCGATCTGCTTTTGCACCACCTGCGCAATCGCCTCGCGGACCGCGGCATCAAGTTCGACCTTGCGCGCCCCAGGATTCTTTTGTTCGGCGAGCAAGAGCTCGACCACCTTGGCGGTACGCGGCAGGCTACCGGTATGCGTGGTGAGAATCCGGTCGGTACTGCGTTTCATGGTGTTTCCATCTCCACCTGACTCGACCACGCCCGGCCCGTCCTAGACCATGATCCGATCAAATTGAATCGGATCATGGTCTAGTTTTT
>JBAUYI010000199.1:0-4356 GCA_049584715.1 Xanthobacteraceae bacterium | reverse complement strand
GGGTGGGGTGGGGTGTCGGGAGGGAGTGCGCGAGCATCGACGCAATTGCATGACCTCACCACCCCCACCCCTGCCCCTCCCCACAAGGGGGAGGGGAAAAAACAGCGTCAGCCTTGCAGGCCGAGCAGCTTCCGCATCTCAGGCGATGCGCCGATGCTGAAGCTGTCGATGGCCCAGATCGTCCCGGTCTTGACGGTGCGGACGACGATGTCGGCTTCGCCTTTGGCGAAGGCCGAGCGCACGATGTAGTCCGCGAACAGCGGCGCGCTGGTCGGGACGATCGGGAACGAGGTCTTGCCGGCGATGGCGAGAGATTCGGTCATCGGGCCGAGCCTGCCGTTTGCGGCGTCGAACTGCGCGCGCAATTCGTCCTGAGAGGTCTGTTCGCGGAAACGCGGCGTGGCGCGCTGCCACAGCTCGGCTGGGTCCCAATGGGCACCGACGGCGATAACCGTGTTCTGGGCGAAGGCGCTGCCTTCCCTATCGAGCGCCAGGCTGGTTCGCGCCATCACATACATGTAGCCGGCGACGGCCAGGACGCCGCAAATCAGGGCGCTGCGGAAAACAACTGAGTTGCGCATGAGACGTCCCCAATATTGGCCGGCGGCCTCAGGACTAATCCTGAAAATGCAATGAAAGCGAAAATGCTGAAGATTTTGCTACCGCGGCCGGTTCCACATCGGCGGGTGCATCGAACCTATCGATCGGGTCGTCATACTGAACAGCATAATGCCGGCAACTCCCGTTGGCCGGCCTGGGCCGCCAAACGTGAGGCGGTCGCCTTCTCGTGCCGCCTCTACGACGATTGCGCACCGTCGGGACGGATCGCCGGCCTTTTATATTTTTCCTTCACGTCTGCGATCTTGTCCAGCATCGTCTTGAGCGCGTCGATCGCATCCTTCTCGTCCACGGTCAGCGGCTGGCGCGGATGGAAGTGCGCGAGCAGCACGATCAACGCGTCGCCGATGCGGCCGAGCTGCTTGCCGTAGGTAGCGACGTCGGTCAGCACCTCTTCCTCGACCTTGGGCTCGCTCGACTGGCCGAGATTGATGTTGATCAGGCCGAACTGGCCGCCGGTCATGAACGCCGTGAACGGATTGATCGACTGCACGACGTCGCCGGACAGCGGCAGCTTGAAGGTGGGCATGGGCGGCTCCTTCATGGCGTCGGTGGACGATATACTTATCGACACCCCGGCGCGGCCGGTTGTACCGATGCGCGAAGCGCGTGAAACCCTGCTCTATGGGTTGCTTTTGTTCGCCTGTTCGACCTTCGCAAGCAAAGCCTTGATGTCTTCATTATTTGGCGCTGCAGCTGCGGCTTGGCGGACAGCTTGCAAGGCAGTGCCCAAATTTAACGCCCTTGCTTGGGCTGCACCCCAGGCGGCGATATCCATCGGCGCCGACAATTGATCTAGTCTGACGCTGCGCAGCTTCTGATCCGCCGCTTTCACTGCTGGATCAGCCGACGGGATCGGCTTTTGATCGGCGCCCAGCGTCAAATTGTCCGGCTTGGCCGCGACCGTCACGTCGCCGATTTGGGGCTTGTCGAACAGATCGAACAACAGGGTCAGGAATGTTCTGGTCGTTACATATCCGACCCAAAATCCGCCGGCGCCGCCCGCCGCGGCGACGCTCAAAATGAAAACTGCGCCGCCGCCCTCACTCTTCAGCGAAGCTTGATCCAAAATCGTCGCATAGTGCCAGAGTGTATGAGGCATCGACGTCAGTTGTGTCAGCCCGACGCCGATGAGCGTCTTTGTCAGCCAGTCCGAAACGTCCTCAAGATTGGTGTTGACCCGCGATGTCGGCTGCCTCGAATCGGACTGAGTGGAATTGGCCGGTGCCGGGTTTGGGGCTTGGATTGGGACGCCCAGGGTGGCAATCGATTTCGGAATTCCAAATAGCAAACCGAGCAGCCAAGCAACCATGGCGCATGCGCCTGCGACCACGATGCCGATCGCAAGCACTTGGAAAAAAACTTGAAACAAGTGCGTCCAACTGTCCCGTCCGATAGCGGCGCCTAGTGCCCCGGCGAAGATCGCAACGCCCAGGAAGCTGCCCCAGCCGACGAGAAATTTGGTTTGTATCCAGTTCGCTTCCTCTATTGGGGTGCGGGTTGTAGACCCCAATTGGAAAATTTTCAGCATGCTCCCCTCCCAATCGGTTCAGTGCCTTCGCTCAGTTCTCGCGTTCGGTCATCACGTGCGCCAGGGCACCCTCAACTTACGATATCATAGATTGTCACGCACACGTCAAATCCCGATCTCCGCACGGCTGCGGTTACCGTGCTCGACGGCAGTTCAGGATTTCCGTAAAGCCTGGAATGCACTGGGGGGGGTTAAGGGATAAGTTTGACCTCGGACTTAACCCCGCCGGAGAAGGTGACTGGCGAACGATACGAATGACATCGCGCGAACGCGCGTGACGTGACGCGGACACGCTTCGCTTTGCTCACCCTACGCTTGCTAAAAGTCGTTATTGCATCGGACGATCAGGCATTGGCGTCCGATTTGACCGTCGTCCGTCCCGTTCCTGCGCAAGCCTTGCAGACGATCCGATCGCCGCGCTCGCGGATGCGGCCGATGCCGCAACACCGCACGCAGGTCTCTTGCATGACGTGAGGTGCGCGATCGTTGTGCATGGAAAATCGTTTGCCGAAAGCCATTTGAATATTCCTTGCTTTGCGCGATTTTTGAAAGCGGGCGGACATTATCGACGGCGCATTAAGGTCCCGTCGGGGAATTGCGTAAAATGCCTCGTGACGGCCGCGGAGCCGGGCTGGACACCGCAAGGCCGCGCTGCCATATCACGGCGGGTTCCGAGTGCGGCCGTGGCCGGCAAACCAAGGAGGCGTGTCATGCGGCGCAATGATGATTTCAACGACCTGCCTTGCTTTCGAGGTCACGCGTAAACGGAGGCGGGGGTTATCCGTCCGAAACGCGCGTGCGCCGCGGCGATCGCATCGTCCACGGCGACAAGGAGCTGATCGAGAAACTCGGGCGCAGCGATCTGTGCCCCTGCGGCTCCGGCAAAAGCTTTCAAGACATGTTGCCTGCGCTCCGGTCGCTTCGACGGCAGCGAGCGGAAGTATTACGTGCGCGATTGAGGGATGCGGCGGCAGCGAGCGGCTGGGCTGCCGAGGGGCAGCCTTGCGGCCGCGGTCATTGCCGCGCGCGATCCGGCGCTCCATGATGGCTGCCGCCAACACGACGGAAAGACAAACATGCGCACCATTACCCTTGAAGAGCATTTCGCGCCGCCCGGATTTCTCGACGGCGCCGGGCGGCAGCTCAAAGACAATATCGCCAAGACCGGCCCCCGCGGCGCCAAGATCCTCGAGCAGCTTGTCGAGATCGACGACAAGCGGATCGCCGACATGGATGCCGCCGGCATCGACATGCAGGTGCTGTCGATCAACGCGCCAGGCACCGAGCAATTGGACGCCGCCGAAGCGCTGACCTTGGCGCGTGAGGCCAATGAATTTCTCGGCGCCGCGGTAAAGAAGCATCCCAAGCGTTTCGCCGGGCTTGCCGCGCTGCCGACCATGGTGCCGGACAAGGCCGCCGCGGAGCTTGAGCGCTGCGTGCGCGAGCTCGGCTTTCGCGGCGCGCTGATCAACGGTCATGTGCGCGGCCGCTACATGGACGACAAATTCTTCTGGCCGATCTTCGAGCGCGCCGAGGCGCTCAACGTGCCGATCTACATGCACCCGACGCGGCCGCCGCAGGCGGTGGTCGAGGCGCAATATTCCGGCTTCTCGCCGGAAGTGAGCTGGGTGTTCGCGACCTCGGGCTGGGGCTGGCACATCGAGACCGCCATTCACGTCATTCGCCTGATCCTGGGCGGTGTGTTCGACCGCTATCCGAAGCTGCAGATCGTGGTCGGGCACTTGAGCGAAGGCCTGTCCTTCATGCTGCCGCGGCTCGACCGCAACCTGCAGCCGCCGCTGACCATGCTGCAACGCACGCTCGGCGACTACCTGCGCCAGAACGTGCACTACACCTTCGGCGGCTTCAATTTCCCGGCGACCTTTTTGGGCCTCCTGCTCGAAGTCGGCGCCGAGCGCATCATGTTCTCGGTCGATCACCCCTACGGCTCGATGGCGCAGGCCCGCGCCTTCCTGGAGCAAATCCCGGTCAGCGCCGCGGATAAGGAGCGGATTGCCCACGTCAATGCGGAGAAGCTGTTCGGGCTGTAGCCCTCCAATCTCGTCATGGCCGGGCTTGATGTTTAGCCCGGGGACATCCCCGACGGGTGTTCGGGGACATGACCGACACATCATGATGGCATGGATTCGGCTTTGAGGGAGGCCATCCATGCCGTGGCGCGAGGTGTCGATAGTGGACGAGCGGCG
>JBAUYI010000198.1:0-6899 GCA_049584715.1 Xanthobacteraceae bacterium | reverse complement strand
TCACGTCTTGCCGCATATCATGTTTGCCGCCGTATTCGTGCCCTTCTACCACGACCTGCACTAGAGGCGGCCGTTGTGAGACGGCATCGAAGGATTCGTCATGACGGCCTGGCAAAGGCGTCAGCGCGTCCGGGATTTCACTGGTCTGGACGACGGGCCATTCACGACTTCAATCCGAACGGAGCACCGGGATGCGGCGGATCATAACTCACAAGATCGCTGGGTTCATCTTCAGGCATCGACGCTTCTGGAGATTTATTTCGAGGTTTCCGGCAATCCGGGATTGGATCAATGGCGAGGTCATAAATACGATCGTCGACTCTACGCCACCGCGTCCTTATCCGCTGTCGCTCTGGTCTCCCGAGACAACACCGTCCAGCTACGAGACGCAGCCACCGAGAGCCCCGGCGCAGGTGACCGACTATGTTTCATGGACAAGTTTGGTCGACCGGACCTACACGGGGCGGCATCTGCCGCCCTACGAGCCCCGAAATTCGCTCCCGGAGCTCGACAAGCTCGGCGACCTGTTCAAGCGAAAGAAGTCTGCGACCGGCGAAGAGGTGATGATTCCGTCATCTCACACCTCGGTACTATTCTGCTTCTTCGCACAATGGTTCACGGACAGCTTCCTGAGAACCAGCTCCGCGGATTCCCGGCGTAATACATCGAACCACGAAATCGACCTTTGCCAAATCTACGGCCTTGACGCCGCGACAGCGGCGACACTTCGATCCGGCAATCGCGGCGAGCTTGCGATGCGACAAACGCCGAGGGGCGAATTGCTTTCGTTCCTCTATCAGCCAGATCAGTCATGGGGTCCGGCCCCGCTGGCCCCGGCCTTTGTCAATCTTCCCTACGCCAACACGCTCGACACTACGCTCCAATCCATCGCGCCTTTCGCGCTGCTGCCGGACAGACGCAACCTCAGCTATGCAACCGGTCTGGAACGGGGCAATTCGACCATCGTCTACACATCGATCAGCACCATATTCGCACGCGAACATAATCGTCTGTGCAGGCTTCTGGCGGCCAAATACCCGGGCTGGGATGATGATCGACTCTTCGCGATCGCCCGAAATCTAAATATCGTGATGTTGCTTCGGATTATCATCGAAGAATACATAAACCATCTATCGGGCGCAAAATTCAAGGTCTTTGTCGAGCGGGGTTTCGCCGAGCGCCAGAGATGGTACAGGACGAATAGAATTTGTTTGGAGTTCGACCTGCTATATCGCTGGCATTCGCTTGTTCCTGGCGCGTTTGAATTTCAGGGTCAACGTCTCAATAACCAGGGATTTCGTTTCAACAACGCGCTGGTGGAAAACTGCGGCCCGGAAGCTGTTTTGTATGCGGCGTCCGAACAACGTGCCGGCAGGATCGGGCTCTTCAATACGCCATCTTTTTTGCAACCCGTAGAACTTCTCTCGGTAAAATTCAGTCGCATGTTCAAGCTCGCTCCCTTCAACGCCTATCGTGCTCATTTTGGCATGACGCCATACGAAAGCTTCGAGGATCTTGCAGGCGACCCCCATACGATTGAAATGCTGAAGCAGTTGTACACTTCTGTTGACGATGTTGAGTTGGTCGTAGGCCTTTTGGCCGAGGACCGCTATGCGGGCGCGCCGCTCGGCGATATGATGCGGACGATGGTGGGAGTGGACGCCTTCTCGCAGGCCCTGACCAATCCTCTTCTTTCGAACAATGTCTACGGCGACGCGGCGTTCTCGCAAGAGGGTCTCGCTATCGTTGAAGCAACCGGAGCATTCGAGGATATCGTTCGCCGAAACGCGGCTGCCGGTGCACCCGTAAAGGCACGGTTCCACATTTAGACCGCAAGAATCGGCGCGGACCGGCCTTTACCAGGAGCGATGCTGGCTGCGGCCGGCCAAAAGCCGTCGATGGGCCAGGACATGCAGAAAGCCCGCCGCACCGAAATCGAATTCTCGAATGGCCTCGTGGTGCGCGAGGGCGAGAAGGTGGGGCTAACCTGCCGCGCCAATGCGGTGCCGGTAATATCGTCAAGAAAGTCGAGAGGGCGAGTTGAAGGCTGATCCGTGGCATATTACGGAGCTGCGGCTGAATTGAACTGCTGGCGATGCCGCGCTTGCGGGGAGTTTGGACCCGAAGTGACCGACTATCGATAGTTTTCAGGACTGGTAGAGCGTTTTCACGAACTTGGCGAGATTCTCAAACCATCCGAATGCCTCCGGAAAGTTGGCCATCAACTTGGAAACTGCGTGATATGCAACATAAGTCGCGCCGCCACCCGTCGTTACAACGAACCCGCCCGTAGCAAAGCGAATCAGCCAGCGAATAGCCTTACGTCCTGACGCACGACCTTGTTTCTGAGCTTCCGAGACTGCGCCCTGTTCGAAACCGCCAACAAAAGATCCCACGGCCTTACCAGCAATCGAAGCGACTTCCCTACCAGCTCCTTTTGTCAATTCCAACGCCGCAAGCCCTGCGTCGGCGATCCCCTTCATAACATTATTTACACTTTCAATAAGGTCAGTTGCGAGTTCTTCCTTCCCCGATTCAATTGCATCAAACGGTTTAGTTCGATTTTCCGCGCTAGCCTTGAATTGATTAAGATACGCTTCCAAGACCCTTGGAACATTCGAGTCGACGAACTCAACAGCTTCGTCTTCCCGCAATACCGAGACCACCTCTTTCGTTAACGCGATGGCTGGTTCAATCTGCTCGGCCTCCAACATGTTTTTGAGGACATTACGCTTGAATTGCCGCCAAGAGCTCGACTGCCGCAATGTGTAGTCGAACTGCCGGGCGGCGGCATGATAGCGCGCCGCCAAAAAACTCGGCCATTCATCATTGACTACTCGAGCATACGCCAGAAATACTGAATCCATGTGCCCGATCTCAAAAAGTTTTGTCTGAGGAGGAACATTCTCAGGAATGCTGCTCGCACAGTTATCAATAAACGACACAAAGCGTCGATCGATGTTTGCCTCGGATGAAATATCAGTTACTAGTTCTCGCAATATCTTTCGAAGAGCGACCAATGCCGCTTCAAATTCCGATACCGGCAAATCAGTGACCGCTGCAGACTCTGGAACACTAAGAAGGCCGTCGATCCAAACAGGCTCAATAGCAGCCGGCCGTGAAGCCGGAATTTTCGGCCGATTTACTGTTTGGCGACCGAGCAGAGTTCGAAATTCTTTAAGCGATTTGGGATTACTTGTTCCAAAGAGTTCGGCTTCGATCCGATCCAAATATCTTTCCGAGGGAATTCGGCTGCCGCGCAGCCAAGTTGCCAACGTCGCGTTAGACACATCAATCGCGCGGGAGAATTCTAGTCGAGTCCAAGATTTGGCTGATTGCCGGGGCGCATAGTTACTTCGCGTGCCGTTCTGTAGATGCCAATTTAAAAGCTTAGCGAAAGCCCATCCGGCGCGCTCTTGAAGCTCGTCGAATTCATTTGATGACGGCTGCTCTAACGCCGACGCATTATCCTGCTGGACGCCCAGCTTACCAATACTCTCTCGCCTTAGAAGAATAATAAAGCGGTTGATTTCGCCTAGTAACGTTTCGAGTCGACCGTTGATTGCATAAGACTCGTCGATGTTTTCTTTGATTAAGAGAAGCTTTGCTATTCGTCCAGTTGTCATTTTAGGGATTGATTGTCTTTTTATTCTTAGCTGTGAAAGCAGATGCTCCATTCCGCTGATCAGCGCTTGCCGTTTTTTCTCAACATTCTCTAATGTCACAGTTGCGGCGCTTATTTGACCGCTAATCATTGCATCTAAGCAGACATATTTCGCCCTTTGGATGTGCCATCTCGCTCGAGTAAGGTGGCGCATACCCGACTCGAAACCTTCGTCGGTGATAGCGCGCGCTATGATCAAAGGCCATCCGAACCTCTTCGGTGGCTGTCGATAGCACGACCTCGAGGAGTTGAAACGACAGCTCGAATATCGCCCGAAAATCCTGCTCGTATTCTTCCCGCAAGAATCGAGCAACAGCGTCTTGAAGGATTGCTTTATCGTTTTGGTCCATATCGAAATCGCAGAAATATCCTTACGCAAGAAGTACCAAGCAGTTGCTGTTGTTCTTAATCGTCGTCATGACGCTTGGTTGGGGATTTTCGAGCCCGGTTACTTAATAGCTTTGACAGACTTTGGTTCGGTGTAAGATCCGGACTGAAGCTGTAGAGCGCTCGTCGGTCGATTGGAGGAATGATTTTCATTCGTTCAAGGCTTCTGAAGCTCTCTAACAACTGCTTCCGGACCTCTAAATCTAATCCACTTACCCTCTTGTTCTGCCGCTGACGAACCACGGCCATCTCCTTGGTTTAATGAGGCAATAAACGAACTCGCATTACAGCGTGGATATTTCCGGCGTTAGCGGCACTATATTGGAGTTTTCAGAGGTGTGAAACTCGAAGTTGCGCCCAGCGTCGGCGCAAGCCTAACGTAACGAGCAGCCTCCGGAGATTGCAATGAAACTTCCCCGCCGAACCTTCCTGCAACTGGCAGCCGGCGTCGCCGCACTTCCGGTTCTCCCCAGTATCGCCCGCGCGGATACCTACCCCTCCCGCCCGGTGCAAATGATCGTCGGTTTCCCGGCCGGCAGCGCGCCGGACAT
The DNA here is from genome assembly GCA_049584715.1 of Xanthobacteraceae bacterium. Lineage (GTDB taxonomy): Bacteria > Pseudomonadota > Alphaproteobacteria > Rhizobiales > Xanthobacteraceae > BOG-931. The sequence continues at coordinate 2,297 of JBAUYI010000198.1, read as the reverse complement.
CATCGCGCGCCTCGCCGCGCAATGGCTGTCGGACAAGCTCGGGCAGAATTTCATCATCGAGAACCGGCCGGGCGCCGGCAGCAATATCGGCACCGAGCTCGTGGTGAAGGCACAGCCGGATGGCTACACCATCATCTGCGACGTGCTGACCAACGTGCTTAACACCGCGCTCTATCAGCATCTCAGTTTCGATTTCATGCGCGACATCGCCCCGGTCGCGCCGGTGGCGAATGCGCCTTATGTCATCCTGGTGACAAATGCGCTGCCGGTCACCACCATTCCGGAATTCATCGCCTATGCCAAGGCCAATCCGGGTAAGATCAACATGGCGTCCGGCGGCATCGGCACCTCGTCGCACATTTTCGGCGTGCTGTTCATGACCATGGCCGGCATCGACATGGTGCACGTGCCCTATCGCACCAATTACATGTCCGACCTGATCGGCGGCCAGGTGCAGGCCGTGATCAATCCGATCCCGCAATCCATGGAATTCGTCAAAGGCGGCAAGGTGCGCGCGCTCGCCGTCACCACCAAGACGCGGCTCGCCGCGCTGCCCGATCTGCCCACGGCGGCCGAATTCGTGCCGGGCTACGAGGCGCTCGGCTGGTATGGCATCGGCGCGCCGAAGAATACGCCCGCCGACATCGTCGAAAAACTCAACGGCGCGCTCAACGCCGCGCTCGCCGAGCCCGCGGCCAAGGCGCGGCTCGCCGACTTGGGCGTCGAGCCGATGCGGATGACGCCAGCGCAATTTGCGCAATTCATCACCGACGAAGACAAGAAATGGGGCAAAGTGATCCGCGACGCCGGCATCAAGCTCGATTGAGATCTTGCGCATTCCGCGTTGACCGCGCCGGCCACAACCGGCAACATCCGCCACTTAAGAACAATTGCGATCCAAGGGAGGAACCAATGCGTCGAATGTCGACTTTGCTGGCGGCTGGCCTTTGCGCCGGCGCGCTCGTTCTGCAAGCCCCGGCACGGGCCGCGGACATGTCGCTGACCCGGCTCGATTGCGGCACGCCGCAGGCGCCGACCGCGGTCAACCAGCGCTTCTCGGACACCTATTCCTACGGCGATCTCAAGCTGCAGTTCGTCTACAGCTGCTATCTGATCAAGCACGACGACCAATATCTGCTGTGGGACACCGGCCATGCCATGACCACCCCCAACGTGGCGCCGAAGGTGAGCATCGTCGACCAGATCGCTCAGCTCGGCGTCAAGCCCGAGCAGATCACCTTCGTCGGCATCAGCCATTATCACGCCGATCACACCGGCCAGGTCGCGTCGTTCCCGAAGGCCGTGCTGTTGATCGGCCAGGGCGACTGGAACGCCATCACCGCGCCGAAGCCGGCCGAGGGCGTCAACTTCGCGCCGTTCGAAGGCTGGATCAAAGGCGAGAACAAGGTGACGCCCGTGCCGCTCGACAAGGACGTGTTCGGCGACGGCAGCGTGATGATGCTGTACACGCCGGGTCACACGCCGGGCCACCACAGCCTCCTGGTCAAGCTGCCGCAAGCGGGCAATTTCCTGATCAGCGGCGACGCCGTGCATTTCCGCGAGAACTACGACACCGATGGCGTGCCGGCGTTCAATTTCGACCGCGCCGAGACGCTGGCCTCGATCGCACGCATGAAAAAGATCGTCGAAGTCTTCAAGGCGACGCTCGTCATCCAGCACGACGCTCGCGACATCGGCAAATTGCCGGCATTCCCGGCCGGCGCAAAATAAACGCTCGTACGGACGAGCAACTTAGAGGGCGCTGCGGCGCCCTCTTTGATTCAGCGCGCCACGGTTCTGCAAAGAATCCGGTACACGTGCCGGCCTTCGACAACGATTTCGTCGCGCTGATTGATCAAGCGGACTTTGATCGCAAGCTTGCCCCATTCCAGGCCCGGCCGGTGCTCGGTGCCTCCGACCTCGAACTGCGGGCGCAGCGTATCGTCCTTGAACACCGGCTTGCGGAACGACGCCCCTTGTTCCAGGAACGCGATCATCGAAGCCTCAAGCCTTTGGGCAAGCGGCGCGGCGCCGAGCGCGGTGAGCGCCATCAGGTGCAGGCCATGGACGATCGGCCGGCCGAACCGCGTGGTCTTGGCGTATTCATCGTCGTAGTGCAGCGGATGGGCGTCGCCGGTGAGCGCGGCGAAGCCAAGCACGTCTGCCTCGGTGATTGTCCGCGGCGGGCTTGAGAATATTTGGCCCTCGGTGAAATCTTCAAGAAAGAGTTGAGTCTCGTCCGCCATCGCACGCTCCCGCTTTGCCGGCTCTCACCCATGCCCGCAACACCCTTACAC
>JBAUYI010000197.1:0-5161 GCA_049584715.1 Xanthobacteraceae bacterium | reverse complement strand
GACCGCTCCGATGGGTCCGGCCGTGTTGTTGCCGACATATGCGCCGTGGGCGACGCCGTCGGGAATACCCTGCGCCCGCGCCGCGAGCGGCGAAACGAGCGATGCGGCGACGGTGGCTGCGAACACGATTTGGAACTTCAAGCTAAGATCCTTTCCAAGCCGGCACAAAAATCGCCGGCGCGAGCGACACCAGATTCGGTGTGATCGAGAAGAGCCCACCGGGAAGCCGACGTCATCGCCGGCTCCCCAGGGGAAACCGCTACTTCTGTTGGGCGCTCTTGGCCTGCGCCGTCTTGGAATGCTCGTTGGCATTCTGCGCGTGCTGCTGGGCTTGGTTCGAATGCTCCTTGCCCTTGACGTGGTCGTTGCTGCCGTGAGCCGCCGCCGCGGCACGATGCGACTTCGCAGCGGATTCGTGATGTTCCGCCGCCGTGTTGTGTGCGTCTTTCATGTTGAATTCTCTTGTTGGCCGAAAAATATCGGCGGTCGGCAGAAGGCGCCTCGATAGTGGCCTCACAGCGTGTCAAATGTGTTCTTCGCGGGGTTGCTGCACTCTTCGCGCGACAACGCGGCGAAGCGCAATGGAACTCTATCGTCTCCGTGGTCTAAATTTCTTTGCCAAAATCCCTATCATTAGCCGCATGATGGCTTAGATGCGGTGGGTTGGTCGAGTGATGGCACTCGAGCACTATTTCACAAGGCGCGCGATTCCTTTTCGATTGTGGTCAATTTCGACCAGTCTTAAGTCTCGGTCTGGTGGGAAAATGCGCGGTGACACGAAAACCGCAGCCTGCGCGATAGCAGTTGCTCTGCGGCTCACCGCTCGCTGCGTCGTCATCATATGCCTATTGCCCGAAGGAGATCATTATGTCGGATAGTTTGATAAAGCGGCGGGCTGACGCTCATTTCAGCAAGCTGCCGGGCGTCGACGTCGACAAGACCATCATGACGGAAGCGGAAGCCGTCGCGGCCGCGGTTGCGGCCAAGAGCGTGCGCCTGAAGGAGCTTCGCCTGGCACGAGACGCCGCCGAACAGGCGGCGCCGGCTCTCGCGGTGAAGAAGGCCGGCAAGAAAAACAGCAGGAAAAACGACAAACCAAACGGCAAGACAAAACGCCCGGCGGTGTCGTTGTCGGATTGGCTGAAGAACCGCCAAGCCGCGGGGCACAGCCATTAGGGCATGATCCGAAAAAAGCCGCCCCGGACTTGACCCGAGGTGGAGACCGGATTCTGACTAATAGCATTGCAAAATCGTCCAACATCGATCGAAGCGACGGGCGCGCACATCTTGTTCGCGCATCCAGACATAGATTTTGCCGCCGTCGCCCCACATCCATCCTGCACGCTCGTCGGTGTCTAGTTGCAGGATGAGACGCCAGTCCGCAGCGCCAGGACGTAAGCGCGCTGCGCGCTCGCTGGAAAAACCTTCCGGGCCGCCACAGAAAACTCCGTTCGCGACAAGCTGGCACTCTGTCTCCATTTCGCCCTGGATCGGACAAGGCCAGCCGCCGAGGGCGTGGCCCGCGAGCGAGAAGGTTTCCCGTGCCGCACCAGCCAACAGATCGACGAGCTGGCGGCGGGCAGACTTCGCATCGGCCGCGCGCGTGAGGATTTGCGATACGACGAATGTTTCCACGGGAGGCACGCATTCGCAGGCTTGCGCCGCCAACGGCACCGGATTGAAGCGTTGCTCAAGCGCTTCGGGCGGCTCGCGACGCTGCAAACCGCGATCGTCGAACCACATGAGTCTGAATCCGACTGCGTCGCCGGGATCGAAGCCCCATGGCTGGCTTTCGGCGTCGTAGAAAAAACTCAACAAACCCCACTTGGGCAAACCAAGATCAGTACCACCGACTGCGGTCGCGTCCGACATGGCGATCTGCGCTAGAAAAGCGAGGGGCCGCTCCCGCTGCAACGGCGTTCGATTTCCGCGCGGAACGACCAGCCGGTAAGGCTGCCGCACCGGCCACGGCATGCCGGCCGGGAGATCGGGGCCGCCGCCGAGCCTCGAACTGCCCACAAGCAAAGCACTGTCGGCAGCCGCGGCCCCAGGCAAGAGCGCGATGCGCGGACGAACCAATTCTGCCAGAGCCGCCGCGAGAGTTGGCTCGATCCCGGCCTCGGTCAGCCTACGCCGCCAGCCTCCAACGTCGATCTGAGGCTGTCCACGCATGCCTCTCACCTCGCGTAGCCTTGCCGCGAACAATTGTTCTTGTTATGTTCCCATTAGTCAATGGCCTTGTGGTAGGAAATAAGGAGTCATGCGGACCTTCATTCTGGCTCTGGGCTAAATTGGTAGCCGCGCAAATGCACCGCCGCACATTCCTGATGATGGCCGCCATGCTTGCCGCCTCGACCATGTCGTGGGCGCAAGATACGTCGACGACGTTTCACGATCTGCTCGTTCAGTACCGATGCCCCGTCGTCGACCGCCTGCAACGTATCTACGAAGCCGACGGACCTGCCGATGATCAGGACCGGTTCCTGATCATCGATTTTCCAGACCGGCCGCAAGATTATGTGCAGTGCGTGTTCGACAGCCGGACTAAAATGCTGTGCGAGGCCTCGTCTGGCTTCTTTTACGACGCGCCTGACAAACCGCGTACCTACCGCTTGCCCGCCGCAGCGATCGCCGCGCTCGGACGCCTCGGATTTTCCACCGACGATTCGGCGGGAAACTTCCGCATCTGGTTCGATGTCGCGAATCCGCCAGACTTCAACGCTATTGCCGATTTCATGCTCAAAGCACTGCACGATGGATACGGCGCGCGCGCCGATATGGAGTTGCGTTTCAATGCGCCGTTCGCGCCGCGGACATCGTCCAAATGTATCCCTGTAAGCTAGCTCGAAGGATGGGTAGAGCGAAGCGAAACCATCAATTCAGCCGCTCCGTCGTTTTGATGGGTTTCGCAAGAGCTCAACCCATCCTGCAGATTAAAAATTTGAACATTCAGAACCAAATCCGCCGAGGATGTCGTGGCAGGTCAGCCCGGTGTCCGGATCGATCCAGGTTTGCGGTGCCGGTTCGCGCTTGACGGACTGATAGCGCCAGCCACGGCTGAGCATGCATTGCTTATAGGCTGCCGACGTCGGCACGCCGTTCCTGTCCGGACCGACTTGCGCATCGCAAGAGTAACCATCGTCGTGCAGCTGATCGTCGTTGCGCGGTGTCTTCAGAACATTGTGGTAGGTGACGGTATCGGCGTGCGCGCTCAAGCCCGTGCCAAGGAGCAGCGCAGCGATCAAAACCATGCGTTTCATGGCAATCCTCCTTGCCTTGCAGCAATCGTCCTGCCCTGTTGGTCGCGCGCGGCTACGGCCGCCGTTCGAAGCGCAAAATTACAAATTGGACAGCAAGGAGACCGATGAACGGTGCGTAGAACGGGTGGATTGAAGCGAAACCCGGCAAATCTGGGCGGCCAAAATGACGGGTTTCGCAGGGGCTCAACCCGTTCCACGGGCTACGGGCTCGGCCGGACGAATCTTCGCCATTTGTGCCACGGGCTGCTATGACAACGACGACTTTGATCGCTCATGGAAAAGGAAGGCGAGATGGCCGAGAAACCCGACAAGCATGAGGCGAACGCGCAATTCGCCAAAATACAGCGCGCCAACGATGCCAAAAAGGCGACGTCCGAGTATGAAGCCACGGCTGCGGCGCTGCGCTTGAAGACCGAGCGGCTCAAAGCGCTCCGTCTGGCCAGGGACGCCGCCGCGCCGGTGCCGGTCAAGACCGCGCCCAAACGCAAGGCCAAGAAGAAGGACACGGGAAGCTTGTCGGACTGGCTGGACGGCCAGGCCAAAGAGGGCCGCCAGAGCTGATCCGGGCAGCGCCGCCTAAGCCCGGCGCGGCTCGTTGCCGCCCTGAATGCAGATGAAATAAAACGGACCATCCGGCGCGACCGGCGCCAATTTCGGCAACGCGAAATCGGTGACGCCGTTGCCGCCGTAGCGCGTGCCGATCAGGCTGAACAGCGCCTGGTACTGTATGATCGGCAACAGCTGGCCGTTGCAGGCCGCGAAGCCGACTGGCGCGAAGTCGAAGGCAAAAATCTCGATTTGTCCGATTGTGTATTGCACGGAAGGTCCCTCGACAATGAACGCGAACGACAACCTTACGAGGAACGGTCGTGTTCGACAACTCCCCGCAGCGCGCCGCGTAGCCTGCTAAGCGGTGAAACGAGTCGCGATCTCGTCGAGCGGCGGCCGCGGCCGATCCTCGGGCGGACCCGGCGGCTTGCCGATATGGACAAAGCCGGCGATGCGCTCGTGCGGCTTCAGGCCCAGCGCATCGAGCACGCCGCGATCATAGGCGTACCATTCCGTGATCCAGCTCGCCCCGTAACCGAGCGCGTGCGCAGCGAGCACAAGATTCATGGCGGCGGCGCCGGCGGACAGCACCTGCTCCCATTCCGGAATTTTCACATGCGGCGCGGCGCGGCTCACCACCGCGATCACCAGCGGCGCGCGCATGAGACGCTCGCGCTCGGCCGCGACATGCTCCGGCTTCGCGTCCGGGTATTTGGCACAAAACGCGGCGGCTATCGCCGCGCCGGCCGCGCGCCGCGCCTCGCCCTCGAACACGATGAAGCGCCACGGCGTGAGCTTGCCGTGATCGGGCACCCGCGAAGCGACGGTCAGGAGCGCGTCGATCTCGGCCGCCGATGGACCGGGGCCGGCGAGCTCGACCGCCTTGAAAGAGCGTCGGGTGGTGAGGAGTTTGAGGGCATCGGGCATGGTGCAGCTTCCATAAGCGTGTTGCGGGTAGCACAGCACGCCATGGGTGACAAACCGGACGGCGCGCAGGGCGGGCGGAGCGAAGTGCCAGCCCAAGGATAGCCAGAGTAAAGCGAAACCGATAATTCGTGCCAACAACAAGCGAGCGTAGCCCGCCCCACGTGCGCTTGCTATGATCTGCGCTGTCGCGGAGACGAATCATGCGAGCGCTCGTTTTTGCTTTGGGGTTGGAGCTGGGGCTGACGCTGGCCGCTGCATCCCCCCACGCCGAAACCATTGCGCCAAACGAGGCGCCTAATCATGCTGGTCAAAACGTGACCGTTGAAGGCACTGTCAGCGAAGTCGATCACGCCACGTCCGGGCGCGTGACGTTCATCGACATGGGCGGCCATTACCCGAACAACACGTTTGCCGCGGTTATCTTC
>JBAUYI010000196.1:0-2492 GCA_049584715.1 Xanthobacteraceae bacterium | reverse complement strand
CCCCCGGACGAGGCGGCCCGCCGCGCGCACCGCGCCCGCCGCGCTTCTGATCGCGGAAGAGTAGCAGCGGCCGATACCGTCGCTTCGCTCGTCCGGGTTGCGTTTATTAAGTCGTCATGGCCGGGGCTTGTCCCGGCCATCTTCGTTTTTAAATTTGCTTTGCCGGTAAGATCCGGCGTTCAACCAAAGGAACTGCCCATGCCGTTTTCGATGTCCCAAGCTGCGCTGCCGGTTTTCGAAATCAATCTCACCGCGCTGTCGGCCATTCTCGACAAGGCGGAAGCCTTCGCTACCACGAAGAAGATCGACCCCACCGTGCTGCTGCATTCCCGCCTGTCGCCGGACATGTTCGATCTCACCCGCCAGATCCAGGTCGCGACCGATGGCGCGAGGCGTGGTTCGGCGCGTCTCGCCGGCGTCGAGGCGCCGAGCTACGAAGACAACGAGACGACGATCGCGCAGCTCAAGGAGCGTATCGCGAAAACTGTCGCTTTTCTCAAGACGCTCGACCGCAAGCAGATCGATGCAGCGGCCGATCGCGAGATCACGTTTCCTCTCGGTGGCACCAACAAGGGCCAAATGAAGGGCGACGATTATCTCAACCACTTCATGCTGCCGAACTTCTATTTCCATTGCACTGCCGCCTACGCGATCCTGCGGCATTGCGGCGTGGATGTCGGCAAGCGCGATTTCCTGGGCGCGATCCCGCTCAAGATGGTTTGAGGCGGCGGCTACAACGGCGGCTCGACGCCGCCTTCTTTCTTGCAGGCGATGCTGGCTTCTTCGAGGTCGAGCTCGCGTTCGATTCGCCGGCGCGCTTCGTCGGTGATTTGGCCTTCCTGCAAGAGCCGGTAGATGTATTCGCGCTCGGTCGCGATCAGCTCCATGCGCAGCTCCGCAGCCACCGCCGCGGCATCGCCGCCGTCTGCGCTATGTTCCGACAATCGCCCGGTCCGATAATCGTGACGGGCGCGCAAGATCGCCAGTGCCTCGACCGAAACCTGGCGGTCGGCCGCGACTTTTCCCAAACGATTTAGCGCCACGTCGAGCGCTTGCGACCGCGCGGCAAGCTCCGCCTCGTGCTCGCGTTGCCGCTCTTCGGCGGCGTGTTTTGCCAGGCCGAGCCAGCCGACAACGCCCGGCAGCAGCAATCCCTGACCGATCAGCGTGACGACGATGACGCCGAAGGTGACGAAGAGAATGAGGTCGCGGTCGGGAAACGGCGCCCCGGCCGCGGTCGCCAGCGGAATGGCCAGTGCCGCCGCGAGCGAGACGACGCCGCGGATGCCGACAAATCCGAGAAAGAAGGTCCACTGCCACGGCGGCAACGGATCACGGCGTGCCAGCGACGGGCTCAGCCAGCGCGGCAGATAGACCGCCGGATAAATGCAGATGAATCGCGTCACGATGACCACAACCACGGTGACCAGGATGGTCGACGCGAGACCGTGCAGCAAGTTTGCGTCCATCCGGTCGAGCAGCGTTCGCGTCTGCATGCCGGTCACCAGGAAGACAAATCCTTCGAGGAAATAAACGACCAAATCCCAAAAAAAGATTCCCTGCAGCCGCGTCGCCGCCGGAATGAGCAGCGGCCCGTTCCAGCTGACGAACAGGCCGGCTGCCACCGCTGCCAGAACACCCGAACCGCCCAATTGCTGCGGCACCAGGAACGCGAGGTAAGGGGTCAACAGCGACAACGTGATCTCGACGCGCGGATCGCGCGCCCAGCGGCGCAGGCGCAGGCTGAGCCAGCCGACGGCAATGCCGTAGGCGATCTCGCCCACGACGATGAGGACAAAGGTGCCCGCGGCTTCGCCGAGGGAGAATAAGCCGGTGCTCACGGCGGCAACGGCGAAGCGGTAGAGGATCAAGGCCGTGGCGTCATTGGCCAGCCCCTCGCCCTCCAGCACGACGACCAGCCGGCGCGGCACGCCGAGACGGCGCACGATCGCCAGCGGCGCGACCGCATCGGGCGGCGAGACGATGGCGCCGAGCAAAAAACCGATGGCCCACGGCATGCCGAGCAGCCAGTGCACGACCGCCGCCACCGCGCAGGTGGTGAAGACGACGGCACCGAAGGCCAACAGCGCGATCGGGCGCAGGTTGAAACGGAATTCGCGCCAGCTCATGGCGACGCCGGCCGAATAGATCAGCGGCGGCAGGATGCCGAGCAGCACCAGTTCCGGCGCCAGCTCGATCCGCGGCAGGCCGGGCGTAAGCGCCAGCCCGATGCCGGCGATGACCAGCAGGATCGAAGGCGCGGCGTTGAGCCGCCGTGCCACGATGGCGACCACCGCCAGCACGGCGAGCAGAAGCAATATGGTTTGAATCGTCGCCGCCATGGGGAACAAGTAGCCATCATCGGGTTCGGAATCAAATGCGCGGCTGGGATCAGTATATTTGCACTGATCGGGTGGCGGCCTTGATCGCTTGGCTGCCAGTTGTTCGCGTTGATGATCTTGTCAAGGATCAAAGACCGCCGGAGGCGGCGG
>JBAUYI010000195.1:0-15560 GCA_049584715.1 Xanthobacteraceae bacterium | reverse complement strand
GGGCGATGCCCTCGGCGATTTCCTGCTCGCTGATGATCAGCGGCGGCAACAGCCGCACGACGTTGTCGCCGGCGGAGACTGTGATCATCTTCTCGGCGCGTAACGCATCGACCATTTCGCCGGCCGGAATGAGTGCGCGCAGCCCGACCAGGAATCCCTCGCCGCGCACCTCGGCGATCAGCGCCGGATAGCGGTCTTTGATCTCGGCAAGCCGCTGCTTGAAGAGCAGCGCGGTGTGCTTGACCCTGTCGAAGAAACCGGGCGCCAGCATGACGTCGAGGGTGGCATTGACGGCGCTCATGGCCAAAAGATTGCCGCCGAAGGTCGAGCCGTGGGTTCCCGGGGTCATCCCCTTACCCGCTTCACGAGTGGTCAGGCAGGCGCCGACCGGAAAACCGCCGCCGAGCGCCTTGGCGAGCGCCATGATGTCGGGTGTCACGCCGGTGCGCTGGTAGGCGAACAGTTCGCCGGTGCGGCCCATGCCGCTCTGCACTTCGTCGAAGATCAGCATCAGGCCGTGCTGGTCGCACAGCGCGCGCAACGCTCTGAGGAACGACGGCTCGACGATACGCACGCCGCCTTCGCCCATCAGCGGCTCGATCATGATCGCGGCGGTCTCGGGCCCGATGGCGCGCTTGACCGCTTCGAGATCGCCGAACGGCATATGATCGAAGCCGTCGACCTCCGGGCCGAAACCGTCGAGATATTTCTTCTGGCCGGCGGCGGCGAGCGTCGCCAGCGTGCGGCCGTGGAAGGAACCTTCGAAGGTGATGATGCGGTAGCGCTCGGGCTTGCCGCTGGCCGACTGGTATTTGCGCGCCACCTTGATCGCGCATTCCATGGCCTCGGCGCCGGAATTGCAGAAGAACACGTAGTCGGCAAAGCTTGCCTCGCACAGCCGCTTTGCGGCGCGCTCGCCCTCCGGAATCTCATAGAGATTGGAGACGTGCCAGACTTTTCGGGCCTGCTCCTCGAGCGCGGCGACGAGCTGCGGGTGCGAATGCCCCAGCGCATTGACCGCCACGCCCGAGCAAAAATCGAGATAGCGCTCGCCGTTGGTCGCAATCAGCCACACGCCTTCGCCCCGCTCGAAAGCGAGGTCGACGCGCGCGAAGGTTGGCATCAGATGCGATGTCACGGTTAAGCTCGCTTTCGCTGCGCGGCAAAAACCGGCGCAGCCGAAACGAAATGTGCCGCCTCTCCGGGCGGCACGGTTTAACACTCTATTTCCACGCCCTCATTCGGTCAACATGGGAAAAGTGTGCGCTGCAAGGTCGATTTACGCCCATATCATCCACACAGAGACAGGAATGTGTGGACGCTTGCCGCGCCGACTCTTGCGCCCGACTCCCGCCATATTGTAGCATTTTTATTGTCAAGTACGACATCTCGTGCGGCGGACAGTTTTCTAAGCAGCGTTCGGGTGAGTAGGTGTGTGTTGGGCGGCTTTTAGCGCTGCCTGGCCCGGTGGGGGATTCTTCAAGGCTCTACCCGCGCGTTCAGGGAGGAAAAAGAGCATGTCGTGGACTGACGAGCGGGTCGAACTGCTCAAAAAGCTCTGGTCCGACGGCCTGTCGGCGAGCCAGATCGCCGCCGAGCTCGGCGGCATCACGCGCAACGCCGTGATCGGCAAGGTGCACCGTCTCGGTCTGTCCGGTCGCGCCAAGAGCACGTCGACCGGCGCGCCGCGGCCGCGCAAGGCGCGCTCGCCTTCGATGCTGCGTATCGGCCGCGCTTCGATCCGCGGCAATACCGCGCTGGCCCACGCCTACGAGATCGAGGAGGCGGAGCCGGAACTGATCGACAACATCATTCCGATCGGTCAGCGCCGCACGCTGTTGGAACTCAACGAGCAGACCTGCCGCTGGCCCATCGGCGACCCGAGCAGCACCGACTTTTTCTTCTGCGGCGGCAATACCGTGACCGCGCTGCCGTATTGCGCCTATCACTCCCGCGTCGCCTATCAGCCGGCGACCGACCGCCGCCGCGACAAGCGTCCGCTGCGGTGAGTTGTCATGCCCCGCGAAGGCGGGGCACCCAGTAATCACAGCGGTCGGCGCTGCACGCGATCACTCATTGACTTCGGTGCTTACTGGATCATCCGCCTTCGCGGATGATGACACTGACGATGACGGCTCAACTCGCCTTGCCGAACCGATCGTCGAGCGAATAGCCGGCGCCGCGCACGGTGCGGATCGGATCGACGGCGTGGCCGCGGTTGAGCGCCTTGCGCAGGCGGCCGACATGGACGTCGACGGTGCGCTCGTCGATATAGACGTCGCTGCCCCACACCCCGTCGAGCAGTTGCTCGCGGGAAAACACCCGGCCGGGGCGCTCCATCAGGAATTCGAGCAGGCGGAACTCGGTTGGGCCGAGATCGACCGGGCGGGCCGAACGGGACACGCGTTTCTTCTCGCGATCGAGCTCGAGATCGCCGATGTTGAGCACCATGGCGACGCGCTCAGGGCTCGCCCGGCGCAACAGCGCGCGGATGCGCGCCAACAGCTCCGGCACCGAGAACGGCTTGACGATGTAATCGTCGGCGCCGGTGGCGAGCCCGCGGATGCGCTCGCTTTCCTCGCCGCGCGCGGTCAGCATGATGATCGGCAGGGCTTGGGTCTGCGGCCGCGTCCGCAGGCGCCGGCACAGCTCGATGCCCGACAGGCCCGGCAGCATCCAGTCGAGCACGATGAGATCGGGGGCGGTTTCGCGCAGCCGCGTATCGGCGTCGTCGCCCCGCGACACGGCATCGACCTCGTAGCCTTCGGCCTCGAGGTTATAGCGCAACAGCGTGGTCAACGGCTCCTCGTCTTCCACGATCAGGATGTTGGCTCCCATCCCCGGTCTCCTATTTCTGCAGCATCGCTGCGCCAAAATTTGTCGGATCACCCTTGGGACGCTGGTCAGTGATGGGCCGGCCTTCGATCATGTAATACACGGTCTCGGCGATGTTAGTGGCGTGATCGCCCATGCGCTCGATGTCCTTGGCACAGAACATCAAGTGCATGCAGAAGGTGATGTTGCGCGGGTCCTCCAGCATATAGGTGAGGAGCTCGCGGAACAGCGACGTGCACATTGCGTCGACTTCCTCGTCGCCCTTCCAGACCGTGAGCGCGGCTTGCAGATCGCGACCCGCATAGGCGTCCAGCACCTGCTTGAGCTGCACCGACACCAAGGCTGCCATGTGCTCGACGCCGCGGATGAGCTTTTGCGGATAAAAATCGCCGTCGAGCGCCACGACGCGCTTGCCGATATGCTTGGCATGGTCGCCGACCCGCTCGAGATCGTTGGCGACCCGCATGGCGCCGACGATCTCGCGCAAATCGACCGCCATCGGCTGCCGTCGCGCGATGGTGAGGATGGCTTTTTCCTCGATCTCGCGCTGCAGGGCGTCGATGCCGGGGTCCGTCGCCATCACCCGCTCGCCGAGCTCGAGATCGCGTTCGACCAGCGCCTGAACGGAATCGCTGATCTGGCGCTCGACGAGACCGCCCATCTCGGCGACCTTGCGGGTGATCTCCAAAAGATCGGTGTCGAACGCCTTGGCGGTGTGGTCGACCCTGGTGGTGTATTCGGTCATGGTGTTTTCCCCGGCGCTTATCCGAAGCGGCCTGTGATGTAGTCCTGCGTGCGCTGATCGTGCGGCGCGGTGAACATCTTGCTCGTCGAGTCGAATTCGATCAGTTCGCCGAGATACATGAACGCGGTGAACTCGGACACGCGCGCCGCCTGTTGCATGTTGTGGGTGACGATCACGATCGTGTAGTCGTCGGTCAGCTCGTCGATCAACTCCTCGATCTTGGCGGTCGAGATCGGATCGAGCGCCGAGCACGGCTCGTCGAACAAAATCACCTCGGGCCGCACCGCGACGGTGCGGGCGATGCACAGCCGCTGCTGCTGGCCGCCGGACAGGCTTTGGCCGTTGGCATTGAGCTTGTCCTTGACTTCGTCCCACAGCGCCGCGCGGCGCAGCGAGGTCTCGACCCTGCCGTCGAGCTCGGATTTCGGCAGCCGCTCATAGAGCCTGATGCCGAAGGCGATGTTCTCGTAGATCGACATCGGAAACGGCGTCGGCTTCTGGAACACCATGCCGATGCGCGCGCGCAACAGGTTGAGATCCTGCTTCGGCGACAGAATGTTGACGCCATCGAACAGCACTTCGCCGGTGGCGCGCTGGTTCGGATAAAGGTCGTACATGCGGTTGAGCACGCGCAGCAACGTCGACTTGCCGCAGCCCGACGGGCCGATGAAGGCGGTGACCTTGTTCTGGTAGAGCGACAGGCTGATCGATTTCAGCGCCCGCGCGTCGCCATAGAAGAAATTAAGATCGCGGAGGGTGACCTTGTCGGCAAGGCCGGCGCGATCGGTGGCGGCGTGGGTGACGCTGGGTACGGCGACACTGGCGACGTTCATGACTGTCTTCCCGATGGGATAAGGGCGCGCGCGGAGATGCTCAAGGCGAGCACGGCCAGCGTGATGATGAGAGCGCCGGTCCAGGCCAGCGCCTGCCAGTCCTTGTAGGGGCTGAGCGCGAACTGGAAGATCACGACCGGCAGGCTTGAGATCGGCGCGTTCAGATTGGTGCTCCAGAACTGGTTGTTGAGCGATGTGAACAATAGCGGTGCGGTCTCGCCGCTGATGCGGGCGACCGCGAGCAGCACGCCGGTCACCATGCCGGCGCGCGCCGCGCGATAGCAGATGCGGGTGATCGACAAGGAGCGCGGCAGGCCGATCGAGGTCGCGGCTTCGCGCAGCGAATTCGGCACCAGGGTCAGCATGTCCTCGGTGGTGCGCACCACCACCGGAATGACAATGACGGCGAGCGCGACGCCGCCGGCATAACCGGAGAAATGCCCGAGCGGCGCGACCATCACCTCGTAGATGAACAGGCCGACGACGATGGAGGGTGCGCTCAAGAGAATGTCGTTGATGAAACGCACCACGGTGCTCAGCCGGTCGTAGCGGCCGTATTCGGCCATATAGGTGCCGGCGAGGATGCCGATCGGCGTGCCGATCAGGACGGCAAGGGTCGTGAGGATGAGGCTGCCGAAGATCGGGTTGAGCAGGCCGCCGGCGGAACCCGGCGGCGGCGTCATCTCGGTGAAGACGGCGACCGACAAGCCGCTGAAACCTTTCCACAATAGCGCGCCGAGAATCATCACCAGCCAGCCCAGGCCGATCGCAGTGGCGGCGAACGCCAGCACCGTCGCGATGGCGTCGTTGCGGCGGCGGCCGGAATAGCGAGAGGCCAAGATTTTGTCTGGCATGATTTTGTCCGGCATGGCGTCATCCGATCCGGCGTTCGATGCGCATCAGCATGTAACGCGCGATGGCCAGCACAATGAAAGTTATGACGAACAGGATCAGGCCGAGCGAGATCAGCGCCGAGGTGTACAGGTCGCCGACCGCTTCGGTGAATTCGTTGGCGATGGTGGCGGAGATGGTGGTGCCGGGTGCCAGGATCGACGCCGAGATGCGATGCGCGTTGCCGATGACGAAGGTCACCGCCATGGTCTCGCCGAGCGCGCGGCCGAGGCTGAGCATGATGCCGCCGATGACGCCGACCCGGGCATAGGGCAGCACCACGTTGCGCACCACTTCCCACCTGGTGCAGCCCAGCCCGTAAGCGGCCTCCTTGAGCACGCTTGGCACCGCTTCGAACACGTCGCGTGTGATCGAGGTGACGAACGGCAGCACCATGATGGCGAGGATCAGACCTGAGGTCAGGATGCCGATGCCGTAGGGTGGCCCGGCAAACAACGCCCCAATGCCGGGCAAATTGCCGAGCGTATTGATCAGGAACGGCTGCAGCGTCGCCTGCAGGAATGGGGCGAAAATGAACAGGCCCCAGATGCCGTAGATGATGCTGGGGATGCCGGCGAGCAGCTCGATGGCGATGCCGATCGGCCGGCGCAGCCATTGCGGGCACAGTTCAGTAAGAAAGAAGGCGATCATCAAGCCGATCGGAACCGCGATCAGCATCGCGATCAGCGAGGTGAGGATGGTGCCGTAGATGGCCGGCAGCGCGCCGAAATTGTCGGTGACTGGATTCCACCGCTCGCTGACCAAAAAGCCGAAGCCAAACGTCCGAAGCGCCGGCAGTGAACCGCTGATCAGCGAGACAATGACGCCGCTGAGCAGCAACAGCACGCCGATGGCCGCGGCGCGGGTCAGATGGCGGAATACGAGATCGCCCAGCCGCAACCGGTCGAGCGCCTTGGTGCGCGCAAGGGCTTCGGCCGGGACAAAAGCTTGGCCAGACAACGCCATATCGACCACTGGCTGCCTCCGCGCCGGTTGCATGAGCTCTCCTTGGGCCGGGTCTGTCAGGAGAGCCACTCAAGCGGCGTTGCGGTCACGATACAAGCCGCTATTCGCCGTAAGTGGAAAAGGAAAAGGCGCCTGGCTTGGCGCCTTTTCCGTACGCATCGATCTCAGTAAACCGGCTTGCCGTCGGAACTTTTGATCTTGTCTTTCCAGGTCTTCTCGATCAGGGCCACGACGCTGTCGGGCATCGGCACATAGTCGAGGTCGGCCGCCATCTGCTTGCCGTTCTTATAACCCCAATCGAAGAACTTCAGGGCTTCGGACGACGACGCGATGTCGGTCGGAACCGTCTGCATCAGGATGAAGGTCGAGCCGGCAACCGGCCAGGATTTTTCACCTGGCGCGTCGGTGATGATGACGCGGAAATCCTGCGCGTTGGCCCAATCGGCGCTGGCAGCGGCGGCCAGGAACGATTCCGCCGTCGGAGCCACGACCTTGCCGGCATGATTGACCATCTTGGCGTAGGTCAGGTTGTTCTGCTTGGCATAGGCATATTCGACATAGCCGAGTGCGCCCACGGTGTTGGCGGTGTTGTTGGCGACGCCTTCAGAGCCCTTGGCGCCGATGCCGACCGGCCATTCGACCGCGGTGTTTTCGCCGACTTTGTCTTTCCACTCGGGGCTGACTTTGGAGAGATAGTTGGTCCAGATGAACGTGGTGCCGGAACCGTCCGAGCGGTGCACGACGGCAATCGCGGTATCGGGCAGCTTGACGCCGGGATTGAGCTTGGTAATTGCCGGATCGTTCCACTTGGTGATTTCGCCGAGGAAGATCTTGGCGATAGTCGGGCCGTCGAGCGTCACTTCACCCGGCTTGATGCCCGGCAGATTGAGCAGCGGAACGACGGCGCCGTTGATGACCGGGAACTGCACGAAGCTGTTCTTGGCGACATCTTCCGGCTTCAGCGGCATGTCGGTGGCGCCGAAGGTGACGGTCTTGGCGGTGATCTGCTTGATGCCGCCGCCCGAACCGATCGACTGATAGTTCAGCCCGACGCCAGTATCCTTCCTGTAGACGTCGGCCCATTTGGCCAGGACCGGATAGACGAAGGTGGAACCGGCGCCGGTGATGTCGGCGGCGAACGCGGGCAGCGCCGTCGCGGCCAGCAAGCCGGCTACGGCGATCGTTGTGAGATGTTTCACGAGGTCTCTCCTGTTCGAGGAATTTCGGCGTGGTGGATCGTCGACCCACGACGGCTGTTCGACCCTGCTTGGGCGGCTTTTCTGTTCAACGCCTTGTCCGGCGGGTTGCGATTGGGTTTGCCAGTCGAGGCTGACCCGCAGCGGCGGAATGGTTAGGTTTGCCACGTCACTGTTGTATGTCCGCCAGATGACAGTGAAATGACAGCGCAAGCCACGGGAAAGACACGGCTTTATGCGGTGGGCGCGGTTCCGGCAGTGGGCAGGTGCACCGTGAAGGTAGCGCCGGCGCCGGGCGCGCTGTCGATGGTCAGCCGGCCGCGGTGGCGGTTGAGGATGTGCTTGACCAGCGCCAGGCCGAGCCCAGTTCCGCCCTGGGCGCGGCTCTCGGTGACGTCGACGCGATAGAACCGCTCCGTCAGCCGCGGCAAATGTTCCGGCGCGATGCCGGGCCCGTAATCGCGCACGCTGACTTGCGCTTCCGGCTCCCCCTCACCGGATGTGCCGGGCGTCAGCTTGATATCGATGCGTTTGCCGGGCGCGCCGTATTTGAGCGCGTTCTCGACCAGGTTCTCGAACAAGCGGACGAGCTCATCGCGGTCGCCGAGGATCAAGAGCGCATTGCCCGCTTCGACATTGACGCTGACACCGCGGTCGCGCGCCAGCGTCTCGAGGCCATCGACCACCTGGCGGACGATCGGCACCAGATTGACCGGCTTATCGGGGCGGCGGTGCGCGTTGAGCTCGATGCGCGACAGCGACAACAGGTCATCGATCAACCGCGCCATGCGGAGCGCCTGCTCCTGCATGATGGCGAGGAAGCGCTCGCGCGCCTTGGTGTCGTCGCGCGCCGGGCCTTGCAGGGTCTCGATGAAACCGGACAAGGCGGCGAGCGGCGTGCGCAATTCATGGCTGGCATTGGCGACGAAGTCGGCGCGCATCTCCTCGACGCGGCGCAGCGGCGTGAGATCGTGGAATGTCATCAGCACCAGATCGGGCCGATCCAAGCCGGGCTCGCGCTTGACCGGCATCACGATCGCCTCGAACCAGCGGTCGAGCGGGCCGCGCTGGGCATAGGCGACGCGTTGCTCCTCGCCGCGCGCCGCGGCGCGGCCGATGGCCTCGATGAGTTCGGGCATGCGTAACGCGAGCGATACCGGCTCGCCTTGCCGCAGCGCCGGCGCCAACGCGCGGGCGTGCTCGTTGAGCGCCAGCACCCGGCCGTCGCGGTCGAGTGCGATCACCGGATCGGGCAGGCCGGCGACTAGGGCGCGCAGCGGATCGTCGGCGCGCACGGCGACCGCAACCGGCTGCGCCAGGCGGTCGTCCTCGTCGCCGGCGCGCAGCGCCAACAATGCCGCCGCCGCGACGATGGCGAAACTGACGAGCGCATAGACGGCGGCAAGCACTTTGGTCAGCGCCAGCACGGCGAATACGATCGCCGCCGTGACGATGATGAGCCGAACGCCGCGCGATCGCCTTCGAACCGGCGTCGCGCGATTTTCGGCCAGGCTCATGGGGCCGTCTCTTTGGCGCGGATGCGGCGCGCGGCGCGGCCGAGCAGCAATTCGCGAACACCGAGGATCGCCAGCGAGATCACGAAGGGAATAATGTAATAGAGCAACCGGAACAGCAGCAAGCCGGCCAATAAATCTTCCTTGTCGAACTGCCACAGCGCTACCATCATCGCGGCGTCGAACACGCCGAGCCCGCCGGGCGCGTGACTGGCGAAGCCGAGCAAGGTGGCGGCGACGAAGATCACCGCCACCGTGACGAAGCCGAGATTGGGCTCGTCGGGCACCAGCATGTACATCGCCGCCGCGCAGCAGGCGAGATCGACGATGCCGATAGCGATCTGCAGCAGCGTCAACGGCCCGCCCGGCAGCGTCACCTGCCAGCCGTCGCGGCCGATGACGCGCGGCTTGACCCAGACCCAGGCCACATAGGCGCCGAGCATGCCGAGCACTACGAGCGCCAGCACGCGATTGCTCCACAACGGCAATTGATCGATGGCGCGGGCGGCTTGCGGCGAATACAGCACGCCGAGCCCGAGCACGGTGGCATTGCCGAGCCAGAATGTCAGCCCGGCGATGAAGCAGATCTTGGTGACCTCGATGACGCTCAAGCCCCAGGCGGAATAAATACGATAGCGCACGGCGCCGCCGGAAAACACGCTGGCGCCGATATTGTGGCCGACCGCGTAGCTGGTGAAGCCGGCCAGCGCCGCGACCCGGTACGGAATTCCGGTGCGCCCGATCGTGCGCAGCGCGAACAGGTCGTAGAAGGTCAGCGTCAGGTAGCCGGCGATGACGAAGGCGCCGGCGATGATCAGGGTGCGCCAGTCGGTCGCCTCGATGGCGTCGATCAGCGAGTCGAGATCGATGTCGCGCAGGATGCGGTAGAGCACGACGACGGCGACGATGATGATGGTGAGGCTGAGCGCAACACCCAGGCGGCCCCAGCCGATGCGCCGGTCGAAAAAATGCGCGGCGTCGCGCAGGGTCTTCAGCATTTCCGGACCGGCTGTTGGCGCATCAATCGACCGTTTTTAGCAACCAGCCCCACTAGCAGATGTCGTGTGCCGGCGCGAGGGTGGCGAGCGGCGCGTTGATTGGCCACACCCTGCCATGTTCCGACGCAGCCTGCTATTGTCGCGGCCTGCAAAGAGCCGCGCCGGCGGGTGATTGATCGTCCATGAACACCGCGGGCAGGCGCACAATTCATAGGGAGACCGCCATGACGGATCATCCGGTCGCGCGCCGCACGGTCATCAAGAGCGCGGGCTTGAGCATCGGCGCCGGACTGGCCTCGGGGATCACGCCGGCGCAAGCGCGAACGGCTGCAGCACCGACGCAGCCGGACGAGATCAGGAGCGACGCGTACTGGGCGCACAAGGGCAGCGTCAAACTCGCCTTGTACCGCAAGCGGCTCGCCGGGCCCGTAAGCGGCATTCATCCGGTACTGTTCCTGGTGCACGGCTCGTCGAATGCGGCGCTCAGCAGCTACGACCTGACGGTGCCGGGCAAGGGCGAATATTCGATGATGAATGTGTTCGCCCGCTACGGCTACGACGTCTGGACCATGGACCACGACGGCTACGGCAAATCCGACAGCTCCGGCAACAATTCGGATATCGCCAGCGGCGTCGAGGATCTGAAGGCGGCGATGGCCGTGGTGACGCAGGAGACTGCAGAGCAGAAAATCCATTTTTACGGCACGTCGTCCGGCGGCATCCGCGCCGCGGCTTTTGCGCAAGCGCAGCCGGACCGTGTCGATCGGCTGATCCTCTCCGCTTTTACCTACAAGGGCGAAGGCGCCGAAGAAATCCAGCGGCGGCAGAAGAACATCGAGGCGCTGCGCGCCGATCCGCGGCGCAAGCGCGACGCCAACATGATCCGCTCGATCTTCACCCGCGACGGGCATCCGGGAATTTATGATCCCGCCGTGGCCGAAGCGATCATCGCCGCCGAGATGAAGTTCGGCGATACCATTCCGAGCGGCACTTATCTCGACATGGCGGCGAATCTGCCGGTGGTCGATCCAGCCAAGGTCATGTGTCCGGTGTTGATGGCGCGCGGCGAATGGGACGGCAATTCGACCAACGACGATCTTCTCGACTTCTTCCGCCAGCTGCCGAACGGCGACCGCCAATTCGTGATCTTGCCGCAGACCGCGCACAGCGCCGGTTTTAGCAAGAACCGCGATTTGCTGTGGTACGTGATGAAGAATTTCTTGGCCGCGCCGGCACCGGTGGCGTCGTAGCGCGCGGGCATCCGAAGGAATCACATGAAGCTCATCCAGGTCCAGAAACCGGGGCCGCCCGGCGTGATGCAATTGCTCGACGTGCCGGTGCCCGAGCCGAAGCCGGGCGAGGTGCTGATTCGCGCGCACGCCATCGGCGTCGGCATGCCCGATTGTCTGATCCGCGCCGGCACCTATAGCTGGATGCCGCCGCTGCCGGCGACGCCGGGCACCGAGCTTGCCGGCACCATTGAGAAAGTCGGCGCCGGCGTCACGTCGCGCCAAGTGGGCCAGCGCGTCTACACCACGGCACGCGAACGGCCGCATCGCGGGGGGCATTACGCGGACTATGTCGCCACTCCGGCAGAGGCGACATTTGTCCTGCCGGACGGCGTCGCGTTCGACGCCGCCGCGGCGCTGGCCAATTATCAGGTCGCCTATCACATCTTCAACGACGCGCTGGCGTTGCGCCGAGGCCGGACCGTGCTGATCTATGCGGCTGCCGGCGGCATGGGCAATGCGCTGATCGACCTGGCCAAGGTTGGGCAGCTCGAGGTGATCGGCGTGGTCTCCAGCGCCGCGAAGGCGCGCTTCGCCCGCGAGCTTGGCGCCGATCACGTCATCGACCGCAAAAGCCAAAAGGTTGGCGACGCCGTCAACGAGATCACGCACAGCCGCGGCGTCGATGCCATCATCGATCCGGTCGGAGGCCCAAGCATTGCCGGCAATCTTGCGCTCTTGGCTCCGTGCGGCACGCTGGTGGTCTATGGCGGCCTCGGCGGCAAGGTGGCGCTCGATCTGCAGACGACGATGCGGGCGAGCAAGAACTCGCCGGCGATCCGGCAATTCTCCATCCACACCTGGGATCATCTGGTCGAGGAGCGCCGCGCCGGCATGCGCGCGCTGATCGACATGCTCGCCGCCGGAAAACTTCATCCGCAGATTCACGCCAAATTGCCGCTCACCGAGGCGGCGCGCGCGCACGAAATGCTCGAAGGCGGCGAAGTGTTGGGCAAGCTCTTGCTGGTGCCCTGACCTCGTCATTGCGAGCCAACGGGTCCGGCCCGAAGTGGCCGGCCCGATGACAGGCTCCGCGAAGCAATCCAGGCGGCAGCGCCGAACTGGATTGCTTCGTCGCTTCGCTCCTCGCAATGACGGCGTCACTATATCGGCTGCGCCTCGAGCTCTTCGCCGTACGCGATCGGGTGCGCCATGGTCTCGTGCAGCTTGTCGACGTCGAGCTCGCCTTCCCAGCGGCTGATCACCACGGTGGCGACGCCGTTGCCGACCAGGTTGGTGAGTGCGCGGCATTCGCTCATGAACTTGTCGATGCCGAGGATGATGGCGATCGACTGGATCGGGATGTCCGGCACGATGGCGAGCGTGGCGGCGAGCGTGACGAAGCCGGCGCCGGTGACGCCCGACGCGCCTTTCGACGTCAGGATCGCGATCCCCAAAATGCTCATCTCCTGGCCGAAGGTCAGCGGCGTGTTGGTCGCCTGCGCCAGGAACAATGTCGCCAAGGTCATATAGATGTTGGTGCCGTCGAGATTGAAGCTGTAGCCGGTCGGGATCACCAGGCCGACCACCGACTTCGACGCGCCGAGCCGTTCCATTTTCTGGATCATGTGCGGCAGCACCGTTTCCGAAGAACTGGTGCCGAGCACGATCAGCAATTCGTCCTTGATGTAGCCGATGAAGCGCAGGATCGAGAAACCCGCGAAATGGGCGATGGTGCCGAGCACGCACAGCACGAACAATATGCTGGTCAGGTAGAACGTCGCGATCAGCTGCAAGAGGTTGAGCAGCGAGCCGAGGCCGAACGCGCCGATGGTGAACGCCATGGCGCCGAACGCGCCGATCGGCGCCGCGCGCACGATGATGCGGATGATGCCGAAGAACATTTTGGCGGCGGCATCGACCACGGCATTGATCTTCTCGCCGACCGCGCCGAGCCGCGCGATCACGAAGCCGCACAGAATGGATACCAGCAGCACTTGCAAAATATCGCCGCGGGCCAGCGCGCCGAAGAAGCTGTCCGGGATGATCGCCAACAGATGGCCGACGACGCCTTCCTGCTTGGCCGCGGTGACATAATTCGCCACCGATTTGGGATCGAGCGTCGACGGATCGATGTTGAAGCCGGCGCCGGGCCGGACCACATTGCCGACGATGAGCCCGATGGCGAGCGCGATGGTGGATACGACCTCGAAATAGAGCAGCGTCTTGACGCCGACGCGGCCGACCTTGGTGAGATCGCGCATCGAGCCGATGCCGTGCACCACGGTGCAGAAGATCACCGGCGCGATCATCATCTTGATCAGCGCGATGAAGGCGTCGCCCAAGGGCTTCATCGCCACGCCGGTTTTCGGAAAGAAGTGTCCGAGCGCGATGCCGACCGCGATGGCGATCAGTACCTGGATGTACAGCACGCTGTACCAGGGGCGGTGATGTGCGGCGATCGTGGCTACAACGGGACTTACTGGACTCGACATGGGATGGCCCCTAACGCGTTTTCCTCTGGTCGCAGTTTAGCAGCTTGGCTCAGGCGCGAAAGAACTGCTGCAGCTCATTGTAGGTTTCCTCCGGCGCTTCCTCAGAGAGATAATGTCCGCACGGCAGCGCCTTGGCGCCGCGGATGTCGGCGGCGTAGCGCTGCCAGATTTCGCTGGGGCTGGGCTTGGAATTGCGGCCGACGCCGCCTGTCGCACCCCACAGCAGCAGCACCGGGCAGGCGATCTTGCGGCCGGCCTCGAAGTCTTTCGTGTCCATGTCGAAATCGATGCCGGCGCAGGCGCGATAATCCTCGCACATGGCATGCACCGTCGCCGGATCGCGGAAATGGCGTTTGTACTCGGCGATCGCCGCCGGATCGAAGAAGCTCAACCCCTGTTTGGTCTTCGACAGCTTCTTCTCGATGAAGAAATCCGGGTCCGCGCTCATCAGGTGCTCGGGGAAAGGTTTTGGCTGGATCATGAAGAACCAGTGCCACGAAAAGGTCGCCCAGGCCTTGTTCGGATGATTGAACACATGATGCTGCGGCACGATGTCGAGGATGGCGGCGCGCAAGACCTTGTCGGGATGATCGAGGCACATGCGGTGCAGCACGCGCGCGCCGCGGTCGTGGCCGGCGGCGAAGAATTTTTCGTGGCCGAGCGCCGCCATCACCTCGATCTGGTCCTGCGCCATGGCGCGGAACGAATAGTTTTCGTGGTTGTCGCCGCCCGGCGGTTTTTCGGAATCGCCATAGCCGCGCAGGTCGGTGGCGACCACGGTGAAATCCTTGGCCAGCCGCGGCGCGAATTTCTGCCACGACAAATGGCTGAACGGATTGCCGTGCATGAGCAAAAGCGGCGGCCCGCTGCCGCCGTGCACGGTGACGATGCGCGCGCCCGAGGTTTTGATCTCGGTGCGGGTAAAGCCTTCGAAGAACATCGTCTCTCCCTCACTTGTCATCATCCGCGAAGGCGGATGATCCAGTAAACACCGCCGCTCTGCAACTGATGCGGATCCGAAGCCTCGCCTCCAGCGATTACTGGATGCCCGCCTTCGCGGGCATGACAGCAAGGGATAAGCTCTGTGCCAAGATCAGCCTTAGCGGGGTCCGTCATGCATTTGCACCATATCCTTGCGCTTCTCACGGGCGTAATCGTACTGACGATTTTCGCCCACCACGCCAACGCACAAAACACCTCCAACCAAACGCCCAACACGGGGAGCACAATGCCGTCCGATATCGATCCAAATTCCGGATTCCGCCTGCCGTTGCCGAAGCGCGAAGATTTGGACGACGTCGGCAAGCGTGCCTACGACCGCGCCGCGATGCCGGGCAAATCGCTGGTCGGTCTGCGCGGGCCGGGCGGCATCACGCTGTACAGCACCAAGACCGTGGAGTCGCGCGCCCAGTTCAGCAATCATCTGCGCTTTGACGTGTTTCCCGCCAACATCCGCGAGGTCGCCATCCTCGCCGTCGCCCGCGAGATGGACAGCCAGTTCGAATGGGCCGCGCACGAGCCCGAAGCGCTGAAGGAAGGCGTGCCGGCCGACGTCGTCGACGTCATCAAACATCGTAAGAGCACACAAGGCCTGGACGAGACGTACGCGGCGATCATCGAGCTCGGCCGGCAAACCTTTGGCGACCACAAAGTCACCTCGGAATGTTTTGCGCGGGTCAAAAAGTTGTTCGTGCCGACAAAACTCGTCGAGCTGGTCATGCTGATGGGCAACTACGCCGCGACGGCAGCGTTGCTTACGGCGTTCGACATGCAATTGCCGGAAGGCCAGAAGCCGCTGTTGCCGGTGCCGTGATCCAGCGCGGCGGCACTCATTCTTTTTCACCTCTCCCCAGAGGGG
>JBAUYI010000194.1:0-14136 GCA_049584715.1 Xanthobacteraceae bacterium | reverse complement strand
ATCCACAACAGAATGAGCGGCACGATCGTGATCAGGATTTCGACGACACTGCGTCCATGATGCGGCTCGCGGTAGCCGGCGAGATCCTGGGTCAGGGCCCGCATGTCGATGCCGTCCGAGTCACCGGTGGCTTTTAGTCTGTCCTGCAAATCTCTCTCCGAGACTTCGCTGCGCTCGTTGTCGGTCGAAAACGGCAAATGCGAGCACATCAGCCGGCATCGTCGTTTCGGTGCATGCTACCGGCAAAGCTTGATGGAGATCACCCGCGGTGATTTTCCTCGGCAGCTTTCCGATATCTTCGGCCGCAAGAAACGCGCCCTTTGCCGTATCGCGCGTCAATCAAAACAGCGTCAACCAAAACAACGTCGAACAAGCCAAATGCGAGCAGGCGCTCATTGCGGCCTGCAAAGCAGAATCGCTCCCGTCGACCGCATCGGCATCTTACAATGTACGGAACCGTACGTCCATGAGACAAAGCAGCTCGATTATCGTGTTTTCGAAATAATTCCCGCGGCCGGATTGGTAATGTGGTGTTTTGTGCTTATATATGGGGCAGAGTTCATTCGGCGCCTATTGAGGCGAAATTTAATCTCGATTTTGGAAACCTGTACGATGGCCGAATTTGACTACAATGCCGCGGCTGAACTGTATTCCACGCGCCGGCGGATGCCGAGGCGTCAGCCGCTTGGCTACCGGCGCTTTGCCCAGGCTGCGGACGCCATCCGCTTCGCCATCGAAGATCTCGAGCCGGAGCTTCTGCTCGGCGCCTACCTCGAAGTCGGCGAGGAGAGATTCGACAGCGGCGGCATCCGGCAATTGTACGACAGCGCCGAATATCCCTTGGCGCGTCGCGTCGTCCATTCATGACCGACAAGCCCATCGATCTCGATCAGCATCGCGGCATGTCGGCCCAGAAAGCCACCGGCCTGCGCCGGTTGTTGGCCGAAGTGGAATCCAACGAAAAAACGTTGCGGCTGCGGCAAGATGAATTGGAAACGCAGCTGCTCGCAGCGCCGGCGGGGAATTGGCACGATGCCGCCGAGAAGGCGCGCTACCTGCTCAATCTGTTTGCTGCGACGCTGGGGGCCCAAGACCCGCGCCGGCAGAAGCTCATCGCGGCCGTCCTGGCCGATTTCAAGCGGCTTTCCGGCGAAAGCTAGCGGACGCTGCGAATAAATCGATTTTCCAACGGCGCCTCCTAACAGAAAGGTTACCAATAGCGTGGCAATGTGCCGGCGCGGCGGGCCGCATTCGATCGCGCGTGCGACGCAGCCCAGCACGTGCTTCACGAACGGATATTTCAGCGGCTTGGCACAAGGAATGGCGTTATGAGAAAGACTCTTCCGGAAATGATGTTCAGCGATCCCGAAAAAAGCCGCCTCACCATGCTGCGGACGTGGGTGCTCGACAACGAAGTCACCGAAATCGAAATGAGCGAAAAGCAGTTTTGGAATTTTGCGCAGCTTCAACCGGTCGCGGAGAAGCCCTGGGTGACGTTCATGGGCCGCATCATCTGCGTTTCCGACATGCCTGTTGCGGCGCAAAAGCAGCTGGGAATTTTCGACAGGCGCAATCCCGCCGCCATATGAAGGAGCCGAAGCGCGCGTGAAGCGGCGTCAGAAATCCGCCGCCGCAAGCTCATAGGAGCCTTTGCGGCTGCGCTTGTACGCCTTCTTTGCCGCCGTATGGATTGCGGGTCGACAGTTATCGAAAGCCGAAAGCAAAGCCGCCTCGTCGCGCGTCATGGCCGGTTGCAAGAGCTTGAGCGCATCCTCGCTGACATAGAACGACCATTCCATTGCGCCGTCATGGCCCCAGAACCGCACGGCACGCCGTGTCGGATCGAATACCCGGCTTTGATTGGGAAAATCGAGCATGATCCCTCGGGATTCATTTATTCGGCGCTGGAAATCCAGCATTTGCGCAGGCCTTCGGCATCGCGCACCCACCAATAATCGCCCTCTGGATTGTGCCCGGACACATTGAACGTTTTCAGATGCCTTTTCACCGCGACCAAAGCCTCCTCGCGTGTGGAGTAGCCGCGGCCGACTTCGTTCGCCGGCGCCGACACTGCGTTCTTGAGCTCGAGAATCTTGAACATCGGCGGCCTCCTGGCCGGAGCTATCAAGGCATGGAGCGATCAAGGATTGGCGCTATCCGGGCCCATCGATGAGCGCCGGTCTTGGTCTCGCGCCGTTGCCTTCAGTCATCGAAATTCGGCGACGCCGAAGACACCAGGTCGCTTTCCGAAACTACGCGCTCATGGGATTCGCTTTTGCTCTTGACCCGATATTGCGGGTCGCCGCCGCCGTCGATCGGCCGCAAGCTGATGATTTGGTAGCGGCCCGAAGCCGCCGATCGCGCCGTCGATGTGATGAGATCGACGGTTTGGCCGATCTTGAACCTGTGCATGGAGTCCGTCATCGCGAATACTCCGTCAGCATTGGGGCCAGCGCATCTCGCTGCCGGCGCATTAGGCGAAGTCGTCAGGCTTTTTTGCCCAGGCGAAAGAGCTGAAAGCCTTTTCCGTTGATCGCGGTTTCGATCACTTCGCGGGATAGATTGTACGGCGGAGCCTGGTCCGGGGCGACGGCGCCGACCACGTGCCAGGGCTTGAACTGGCTCGGCAATTGCGTGCCGGCGAGATCGCCGCCGAATGCGCGCAGCTCGGCGTTGGTGTCAGACTTGAAGATGAAGATTCGCATCGACCGACCTCCATGTGCCGAACCGTCATTGCCATAATCGAAGCTATTGGTGGCCATGTATCACCGCCTGCGGAATTGGTTGCGCTGCGGCGGGCGGCTCATCGATCCGGCGCGTTCGTCCTTGTGACGAAAGATCAGTCGCCCCTTTTCCAGGTCATAGGGCGAGACTTCGACCGTTACCCGGTCGCCGGCGAGCGTCTTGATACGGTTCTTTTTCATCCGTCCCGCCGTGTAGGCGACGAGCTGATGACCGTTGTCGAGCTGAATGCGGAAACGGGCGTCGGGCAAGATCTCGGTGACGAGACCCTCGAATTCCAAAAGTTCTTCTTTCGGCACGTCATGATCCTTTCGATTGGCCGGTCCAACGCTGCGGCCGCTGCTCGCGGTCGCGCCGCGGCGGGGCGTTGCGCTTGAGGAAGGCGACGGCTTCGATGCCGCCTGCGCCTGCGGCCTCGCTCGGTTGATGACGGCGGCCTTGCTTATGGGAATTGTTTTGGCGCCAGTGCCGGTCCTTGCCATGGGACGGCGGCCGGGCGGCGTGCTTTGCCGGCACCGGCTCGGAGTGCCGCGGATCGGCGCGGCGGTCGCTCAACGGAATGGACATGCGGATGAGTTTCTCGATGTCGCGCAGGAACGCCACCTCCTCGCCGTCGCACAGCGAGATCGCGACGCCTGCGGCGCCGGCGCGCGCGGTGCGGCCGATGCGGTGCACATAGGTCTCCGGCACGTTCGGCAGGTCGTAATTGACGACATGGCTGATGCCATCGACGTCGATGCCGCGCGCGGCGATATCGGTGGCGACCAGCGTCCTGACGTCGCCTTTGCGAAACGCCGCCAGCACGCGTTCGCGCTGGCCTTGCGATTTGTTGCCGTGGATCGCCTCGGCGGCGATGCCGGCGCGGACCAGGCTCTTCACCACCTTGTCGGCGCCATGCTTGGTCCTGGTGAAGACCAGCGCGCGGTCGATGGTCTCCTGGCGCAGCACGTCGATCAGGATCGCCGACTTGGCGGCGCGATCGACGCGAATGATGCGCTGCTCGACCTTTTCGACCGTGGTGGCGACCGGTATGACCGCAACCTTGGCCGGGTCGCGCAGCATTTGCGCGGCGAGCTCGGCGATGGCGTGAGGCATGGTCGCGGAAAACATCAAAGTCTGCCGCTCTCCCGGAAGTTTGGCGACGATTTTGCGGATGTCCTGGATGAAGCCCATGTCGAGCATGCGGTCGGCTTCGTCGAGCACGAAAAACTCGACGTCGCCAAGGCGCAGCGCATTGCTTTGCACGAGATCGAGCAGCCGGCCCGGCGTGGCGACGAGGATGTCGACGCCGTTGAGCAGCGAACGGACCTGCGCGCCCATCGACACGCCGCCGATGGCCAGCGCCGACCGCAGATGCAAATGGCGCCCATAGGCGCGGAAGCTGTCGAGGATTTGGCCGGACAATTCGCGCGTCGGGCTGAGCACCAGGACGCGACAGCTTTTGCGCACCGGCGGCCGCGGCAAGGCTGCGAGCTGATGCAGGATCGGCAGCGCGAAGGCCGCGGTCTTGCCGGTTCCGGTCTGGGCAATGCCGATGACGTCGCGGCCCGACATCAGGAGCGGGATGGTCTGGGCCTGGATCGGGGTTGGCGTGAGGTACTTTTCCTCGGCGAGGGCACGGTTGATTGAGTCGTTGAGTCTGAAGTCAGGAAAGGAGGTCAAATGAAGGAGCTTTCTTGTATGCGCGCTTGCACGGCCGCTACGCTACAGCGCCGCGACCGCTTTTGCGGGTGGGACAAGACACCCCGCGCGATCTGGGTTGTCAGTGAACTAATGAAGAGCGAGCTAGAAGCCGTTTAAAACACAAAGCGTTTAACGGGGTCCCGTCACGCGGCTCGCCACCGGCCTATAAGACCGCATCTATCATATGCACTATAGATGTGTTCGTTTCAAGGCCCGCAGTAACGGGTCACTGCCGCCGGTTAACCATTGCGCCCCTTCTCGGCCGCCTCTTTGGCCAAGCGAAGCGCCTTCAACTGCGCCATTCTTTCGCGAATCACTTTGCCGCTGGCCTGATATTCCGTCATGGCCTTGGCGCCTTCCTTGGCGCGCTCTTCCTTCTTGAAACTCGCCTCGGCGCGGGCGCGAGCCTCGCTGGACCGGGCATCACTGGCTTTGGTGGCCAATATCCTCTCCTGGGTTGCGAATCGGCGCGATGATTATCCTTGAGCGCCGCCGATCAATGCAAACTGAATCGACACATATATAGGCACTGATCTTGGAAAATGCAGTAGCCCGGCTTGAGCGGAGCGAAATCCGGCAGCAGCGTTTAAGCTGATGGTGCGTTCCCGGGTTTCGCTCCGCTCAACCCGGGCTACATTTCACCGCGTGAACTTTTTGTATTTGATCCGCTGCGGCACGATCGAATCCGTGCCCAGCCGCCGCATCTTGTCCTTCTCATAATCCTGGAAATTGCCCTCGAACCATTCGACGTGGCTGTCGCCCTCGAAGGCCAGAATGTGGGTGGCGATGCGGTCGAGGAACCAGCGGTCGTGGCTGATGATGACGGCGCAGCCGGCGAAATCCTCCAAGGCCTCCTCCAGCGCGCGTAAGGTGTCGAC
The DNA here is from genome assembly GCA_049584715.1 of Xanthobacteraceae bacterium. GTDB lineage: Bacteria > Pseudomonadota > Alphaproteobacteria > Rhizobiales > Xanthobacteraceae > BOG-931. The sequence goes on along the minus strand of JBAUYI010000194.1, from coordinate 8,833 downwards.
GTCGAGATCGTTGGTCGGCTCGTCGAGCAACAGCACGTTGGCGCCGGATTTGAGCATTTTCGCCAGATGCACGCGATTGCGCTCGCCGCCGGACAGCGAGCCGACTTTCTTCTGCTGGTCGGCGCCCTTGAAATTGAAGGCCGAGCAATAGCCGCGCGAATTGACCTCGCGTTTGCCGAGCATGAGCTGGTCGAGACCGCCGGAAATCTCCTCCCACACGTTCTTCTTGCCGTCGAGCGAGTCGCGCGATTGGTCGACATAGCCGAGATGCACCGACTCGCCGATCTTGATCGTGCCGTTGTCGGGCTTCTCCTGGCCGGTGATCATGCGGAACAACGTGGTCTTGCCGGCGCCGTTCGGCCCGATGATGCCGACGATGCCGCCGGGCGGCAGCTTGAAGGTGAGATCGTCGATCAGGAGATTGTCGCCGAAAGCTTTGTTGAGATTCTCGAAATCGACCACGTTCTGGCCGAGCCGCTCGGCGACCGGGATGACGATTTGGGCGGTCTGGGTCTGCTTCTCGCCGGCCTTGCGCAACAGCTCTTCGTAGCGCTCGTAACGCGCCTTGGATTTGGCCTGCCGGGCGCGCGGCGACGACGCAATCCATTCCTGCTCGCGCGCCAGCGTGCGCTGATGGGCCTCTTCTTCGCGGCCTTCCTGGGCGAGCCGCTTCTGCTTCTGCACCAGCCAAGAGGAGTAGTTGCCCTCGTAGGGAATGCCGCGGCCGCGGTCGAGCTCGAGGATCCAGCCGGTGACATTGTCGAGGAAGTAGCGGTCGTGGGTGACGATCAAGATCGCGCCCGGATAGTTACGCAAATGGCCTTCGAGCCACAGCACCGACTCGGCGTCGAGATGATTTGTAGGCTCGTCGAGCAACAGCAGCTCGGGCTGTTCCAAGAGCAGCCGGCACAGCGCGACGCGGCGGCGCTCGCCGCCGGAGAGTTTTGCCACCTCGGCGTTGTCAGGCGGGCAGCGCAGCGCGTCCATCGCCTGATCGACCTTGGAATCGAGATCCCACAGCCCCTTGGCCTCGATCTCGTCCTGCAGCTTGGTCATCTCGTCGGCGGTCTCGTCGGAATAGTTTGCCGCCAGCTCGTTGTAGCGGTCGACGACCGCTTTCTGCGGTGCGACGCCCTCCATGACGTTCTCGCGCACCGACTTGTCGGCATCGAGCTGCGGCTCCTGGGGCAGGTAGCCGACGCGGGCGCCCTCGGCGACCCAGCCCTCGCCGGTATATTCGGTGTCGAGGCCGGCCATGATGCGCAACAGCGTCGACTTGCCGGAGCCGTTGACGCCGAGCACACCGATCTTGGCGTCGGGATAGAATGACAGGTTGATGTTCTCCAGGACCTTCCGGTGGCCCGGGTAGGTCTTGGACAAACCCTCCATGTGATAGACGAATTGACGGGCCATAAGCGCCCTGCCCTCTTGCTCGGCGCCGCCGTAAAGGCGCTCATTTCGGGGAAATCTGGCGCTGATGTAGCGACACCGCGCGCCTACGGCAAGGACCGGCTGTGCGAGAAAGCCCGCAACAGCGCGCTGCCTTTGCGTGCTGGCCACACCCGGCTTGCCGCGCTCACATTAAAGCTTTGTAAGCCCTGGGTCACAAAAGGAACTTTGCATTGTCGAAATCAAGACAAATTTTAATGATTTCTGCCCGACAATATATGTCAAACGATCGTTTGAAATTGGAACTGGCGTTTAACTATAAGGGTTAACCATAAGGTTCCGGCGGGCGCCCGATCGATCGGTGGCAACTTCCGAAAGATGTGCCATCGCAAGGCCAATGGGAGCGTTTCATGTGGCGTGATTTGTCGAAGGTTCTGGGCGAGCTGTGGCGTGCTTCGGGCGAACCTTGCAGCGCCTACCGGCCGGACCTGCACTATATGCGCGGCCCGGGCCCAAAATGGCACGCCAAATATGACGGCCTCCTGACCCACACCTCGCCGCCCACCGCGCCGTCCCTGCAAGAAACCGCCGAGCACCACGCTTAAGGGCTGCTTCTTTTCGCCGCCGGCATGCTCTAGAACCACCTCCGGGTTCGCAAACGGGGTGGAAGCGTCATGGCGGTTCGCTGCGCAATTCTCGACGATTATCAAAACGTGGTGCTCAAGGCCGCCGACTGGTCGAAGGTCAAGGGTGACGTCGACATCAAGGTCTTCAATGAGCATCTCGGCGGCCCCGACAAGATCATCGCCGCGCTGCAAGGATTCCAAATCGTCGTCGCCATGCGCGAGCGCACCGGCTTTCCGCGCCAGGTGATCGAGGCGCTGCCCGATCTCAAGCTCCTCATCACAACCGGCATGCGCAACGCCTCGATCGACACCGAGGCGGCCAAGGAACGCGGCGTCACGGTCTGCGGCACCGGCTCGTTCGGCAGCCCGACCTCCGGCATTGCCATCGGCCTCATGCTCGAGCTCACCCGCCACATCGGTTACGAGAACGCGCGCATGCATGCCGGCGCGACTTGGCAAAGCACCATCGGCCCCGATCTCGAGGGCTTGACGCTGGGCATTCTCGGCCTCGGCAAGCTCGGCACCCGCACCGCCAACATCGCCAAGGCGTTCGGCATGAAGGTCATCGCCTGGAGCCAGAATTTGACGGCGGAAAAGGCGCAAGAAGCCGGCGTTACCTATGTCGGCAAGGACGACCTGTTCCGCCAATCCGACTTCATCACCATCCATGTGGTGCTGTCGCAACGCACGCGCGGCATCATCGGCGCCCACGAACTCGGGCTGATGAAGCCGACGGCGTTTCTCATCAACACCTCGCGCGGTCCGATCGTCGATGAAGCGGCGCTGCTGGCGGCGCTGCGCGACAAGAAGATCGCCGGCGCCGGCCTCGACACGTTCGACGTCGAGCCGCTGCCGCTCGATCATCCGTTGCGCAAGATGGACAATGTCGTGCTCACGCCGCATCTCGGCTACGTCTCCGAGCAGAATTACAAACACTACTTCGCCGGCGTGGTCGAAGACATCCGCGGCTTCCTCGACGGCAAGCCGGTGCGGGTGATGACCTAATAAAACCTGTCATGCCCCGCGAAGGCGGGGCACCCAGTAACCACCGCGCTGTCGGTGATTACTGGATCGTCCGCCTGCGCGGACGATGACAGAATGAGGGAGACATCCCATGGCCTCCGATACGCTCATCGATTTCTACTGCCACATCTCGCCCGTCCGCTTTCTCGACGAGATGAACAAGGTCGCGCCGAAACTCGGCAATATCGCGGCCCGGCTGCGCGGCGTGCGCAAGATCCACGATCTCGATGCGCGGTTCAAGGAAATGGACGAGTTCGACGATTACCGCCAGGTGATCTCGCTGCCGAATCCGCCGATCGAAGATTTCGCCACGCCGGGCCAAGGCCTGGCGCTGGCGCGCATCGCCAACGACGCCATGGCGGAGCTTTGCCAAAAACATCCCGACCGTTTTGCCGGCTTCGTCGCAGCGCTATGCCTCACCGACGTCATGGGCTCAGTCGAGGAGGCCAAGCGCGCCATCAACCAGCTCGGCGCCGCCGGCATGCAGATTTTTTCGCCGCTCGCCGGGCGTCCGTTGGACGAACCTGTGTTCGAGCCGCTCTACGCCGCCATGGCGCAACTCGACCGGCCGATCTGGCTGCATCCGGCCCGCACCGCGGCCATGCCGGATTACGCCGCCGAGCAGAAATCGCGCTTCGAAATGTGGTGGTGTTTCGGCTGGCCGTACGACACGTCGGTCGCCATGGTGCGGCTCGTGTTCTGCGGCGTGTTCGACCGCTATCCGAACTTGAAGATCATTACCCATCATCTCGGCGGTATGATCCCGTTCTACGACGGCCGCGTCGGCCCCGGCCTCGACGTGCTCGGCCAACGCACCGTCGATGAGGACTATTCAAAAATCCTGCCGTCGCTGAAACGCCCGCATCTCGATTACATGCACGACTTCTACGCCGACACCGCGATGTTCGGCGGCGGCGTCCACGCGCTGCGCTGCGGGCTGGAATTCTTCGGCGCCGACAAGGTGGTGTTTGCCACCGACACACCGCTCGGTCCGATCAAGCCGGCGATCGACGCGTTGAACGCGCTCGGCATGTCGGAAACGGACCGGCGCAAGGTTTTCTCGGGCAATGCCGAGAAGCTGCTGAAGAAGAAAATCAATTGAGTGTCATCATCCGCGAAAGCGGATGATCCAGTAATCACAGACTATTCGGTTAAGCGCAGTGATTACTGGGTGCCCCGCCGGAGCTTGTCATCGGGCCGGCCACTTCGGGCCGGACCCGTTGGCGGGGCATGACACATCATCCCTGATTGTTACCGCAGTAGTAGCTCGCGGTGCCCTGCGCCACGATGGTTCCCGCGCCGTCGAGGGCGTGCACCCATCCGCCCATGTTGCTGAACATGTCGCCCCGCACCAGGGTATAAGAGATGGACGTGCCGGTCACTTGGACTTCGTAACCCTTCGCGGCCGAGTTGATCCTCGCCTCATAAGCAACGGCTCCGGGATAGGCGTCCCACGACAGGGTCATGACGGTTCCCGGATAGACGGGATTGGGCGGCGCAAACCCGACGTTCGTCATCGTGTCGGGCACGATCGGCGCCGGTGACGGATTGTAGAAGACGAGGTCGCCGCCGGTCCCGTTCGGGCCGCGGGTCACGCCGGCGAGATGCGCGGCGTCCGTGCCGGCGATCTGGTCGGCCGGCACCCCCGTCGCCGTCCAGGTCTTGCCGTCCCACGTGAAGATCTCGCCCATCGCGATCCCGGCAAATCGCGCAACGGTAGCCGTCGCGACCACCGTGCCGTCGCCGAGCGCGGCGATGCTGGTCAGCGCCGCGCCCGGATTGCCATGCGCCTCCCAGCCGGAGCCGGTCCAGCGCTGGGCATTGCCGGTGACGTCGATGCTCCAGACCAGACTGCTGCTGCCGACCGAAACCTGTTTGGCTTGCCCTGGCACCGTATCCCACGACGTGCCGTTGAAACGCAACAGCGCGTTGTTGCCATCGGTCCCCCACACGGTGCCGTCGGGGGCGCCCGAGATGGTGGCGAGCACCGCGCCGCCCATGTCCTGCCATATCGCACCAGGCCAGGATCCCATCACCTGCAGGCGATCGGCCCAATGGCTGAACCACAAGGCGCCGGCATTGCGGCTGGCGAGATCGGTGAGGTTGCTGAATGTCACCGGCATCGGCAGCCATTGCGCAAAACCATTGAACCGCAGCACGCCGGCCTGGTTGCCGAGCGACATGTTGCGCCCGTACACCGCGCCGTCCGCTCCGCACCTGATCCACGTGGGCGAGCCGTCGGCCTGCGGCATCCATACCTGGCCATTCCAGTGATGGAGCTTCGAATTGTTGTCGACGGCCCAGATGTCGTACGGCGCGACAACCGTAAACGATTGCAAGGTCACGCCGGCCGGCGGCTTCACCGCGAGCGCCCATTGTCCCGGGCTGTTGAAGCGATAGAGGCCCACAGCCGAGGCCCCCGGGTCGCCAACAATGCCCCAGACGGAATTATCGAGCCCGATCGAGATGGCGTTGAAGCCGGGCCCGCCCGAATCCTGCCACGCGCTGCCATCCCAGAATAGCGCTGACAATTTCGGCGGCTTCGGCGAATAATCGGCCGTCGTCCCCCACAGCGCATAACCGCCCTTTGCCGGATCCGTTGCCGCGAACGACGTGAACTCAACGCTCGGCGCCGGAATCGTGCCGGTCTTGCCCGCAGTGTCGGTCCAGGTGATGCTCCCGGCATAGACCCAGAGCGGGCCGCCCGGTCCGCCTACTGCGAGGCGCTGAGCGGAGGTGCTTGACGACTGCACCGGCGAGGACGTGAGCACGCAGGCTTTGCCGTTGGCGTCGATGCCCCAGACCTGAGCGGCCGAAGCGCAACTCACCGCCTTCATCTTGCGATTGGTATTGGGCTGCCAGCGCCCGTTTGCGGCATAGCACTGAGCCAAGCCGGCGCTGGCGTCGATCGACCACAGCGTTCCGTCGTTGCCCATCTGGGCCATGCTCAAAACCATCGCAACTCCTCTCTTCGCGCTGCCAGCAGCCGAAGCGGAGCGACGCGGCGTGCCCAAGGCGGAAGTTTATTGGTCCGATCCGGCCGCATAGTCGCGAAGGACGGTGCGTCGTGCAAGCCGAGATTGGCGGCGGCTGTTTTCGCGGCCGCTGCGCCGCCGCGCGCAATTGATCTCGTCGATGATCGCCTGGGTTGCGGGGTTCGCGCAGGCGTGGATTTTTTTGCTCAGGCTGAAGCCGCGACTTCGGGCGGCGTGAATGCGCGCACCGGCGGCAGCGGTGCCGTCCACAGCTCGATCTCGACCATGTTGGTGCCGGTCGACGGCCCCTGGCTGAGCTTCGATGTGCCGCGATCGTGGGTGAGCACATTGGCGTTGCCGTGCGCGCACAACGCGCCGTCCTCGGCGCCGGCCGGGTCGTACCAGGCGCCGCACGACAGCTTGGCGACGCCGGGCGACACCGTATCGGTCAACAGCACGCCGGCAAGGCAGGCGCCACGGGCATTGTGAACGCGCACGACGTCGCCGTCCTTGATGCCGCGCCGCCCGGCGTCGTCGGGATGCATGGCGATCGCCTCGCGGCCGTTGATTTTGCCCCGCGCGCTGATCTGTTCGGAATCCATCTGACTGTGCAGCTTGTAGCGCGGCTGACTGGAGACGAGATGCAGCGGATATTGTTCCGCTTCGCGTGAGCCGTGCCATTCCGACGGCTCGATCCATGTCGCGTGCGGCGGACAATTGTCGTAGCCGAAGCCAGCGATCTTCTCCGAGTAGAGCTCGATGCGGCTGGACGGCGTGGTGAGCTTGTTGGCCAAAGGATCGGCGCGAAATTTTTCGAACATGACGTATTCGTCGGCGCCCTTCGGGATTTCGAAATAACCCTCCGCCCAGAACCGGTCGAAGTCCGGAATGGCGGCATGGTTGGTGCGCACGCTGTCGCGCCAGCTGTCGTAAAGGTGCCGTAGCCATGCCATCTCATCGCGGCCTTGCGTGAAGGCGTCGGCGCAGCCGAGCCGCTGCGCCAACGCCGCAAAGATCGAATAATCGTCGCGCGCCTCGCCGACCGGTTCGATGGCTTTTTCCATGGCGAGCACGAACGGGTCGCGCTGCGCCGAGCCGATGTCGTTTCTCTCCAACGTGGTCGTCGCCGGCAGCACGATGTCGGCGTGACGCGCGGTCGCGGTCCACCATGGCTCGTGCACGACGACGGTCTGCGGCCGGCGGAATGCGGCGCGCAGCTGATTGGTGTCCTGGTGATGGTGGAACGGATTGCCGCCCGCCCAATAGACCAACTTGATGTCAGGATATTTGCTGTTGCGGCCATTGAAATCGTAGGGCGCGCCGGGATGCAGCAGGCATTGCGCAATCCGCGCCGCCGGAATGGCGCGGTTGAGCGGATTGGGCGCGCTCTCCATGCCCGGCGCGCGGAACGCCGGCGGCGGCTCGGCGATGCCGGACGCGGAGCCGTAACCGAAGCCAAAACCGCAGCCCGGCAAGCCGATCTGACCGAGACAGGAAGCGAGCAACAGCACCGCCCAATAGGGCTGCTCGCCGTGATCGGCGCGCTGGATCGACCACGACGCGCTGATCATGGTGCGGTTCGCCGCCATGCGCCGCGCCAGCGCGCGGATGGTTTCGGCGGCGATGCCGGTGATCGGCGCCGCCCAGTCGGCGTCTTTCGGCCGGCCGTCGCTTTCGCCCATCACATAGGCGCGCACGCGCTCGAAGCCGGTGCAGTAGCGCGCGAGAAACGCCTCGTCGTGCAGCCGGTTCGCGATCAACGTGTGCGTCAGCGCGAGCAGCATGGCGGTATCGGTGCCGGGCCTGATCGCAATCCATTCCGGCGCCACCGCGGCCGGGCCATCTTCGCGGATCGGGCTGACATTGACAACCGCGACGCCGGCGCGGGCGAGGTCCGCAAGCGATTGGCCGATGGCATGCGCGCCCATGCCGCCTTTGGTCACCTGCATGTTCTTCGGATTGGCGCCGCCGAACATCACCATCAGCTTTGCGTGGCGCGCGATCGACGACCACGAGGTGAGCGGTCCGGTGCAGGCCTGCGCGTTGCCCAGCACGTACGGCAGGAACACCAGAGCGGTGCCAAAACTGTAATTGGAAACCTGATCGATGAAGCCGCCGAAGTGTCCCATGAAGCGACGCAACTGCCCGCGCGGTTCGTGGAAAATTCCCGCCGAGCCCCAGCCTTGCGAGCCGGCCATGATCGCGTCGTGGCCATGATCGCGTTTGACGCGTAAAAGCTCGCCGGCAACCAGATCGAGCGCGCGCTCCCACGACACCGGCACGAACGGCTCGCGGCCGCGACCCCCGCCGTGCCCGGGTCCGGCCTTGAGCCAGCCCTCGCGCACAAACGGTTGCGCGACACGCGTTTGCGAATGCACCGCCGCGGGAATGGCCTCGATCAAGGGCGACGGATCGGGATCGCGCTCGAACGGCCGCACCCCGACGACGCGGCCATCCTCCACCTCGGCGAGAAAGGCGCCCCAATGGGAATGGTTACGGACGAGCTTGGTCATGGTGCGGCTCCGTTCAACGCGATCGTACCATACCGCCCGCGGAAATTTGACTGCGAGGCCCGAGCCCCCTCACCCCATCCCTCTCCCCTCTGGGGAGAGGGAGCAGTTCGCCGCACCGCCAGAACGTTCACCAAATTGCGGTAGCACGCGGCGCGTAAGCTGCGTCCCCTCTCCCCGTAGGGGAGAGGGACAGGGTGAGGGGGTTCGGGCGGTTCCGATAATCATTCCAACGATGCAGCTGCGTCTCAAATGATGTAAACTAGGAGTCATGACCACCCGCGAGCAGAACGATTTCCTGACGCTGACC
>JBAUYI010000193.1:0-3092 GCA_049584715.1 Xanthobacteraceae bacterium | reverse complement strand
CGCGCTGGGCGGCGATCGCGTTCATCGCAATCATCGCCGCGTTAAGGGCGTTGACGCCTAGCTGCGGCGCGCCGCCGGCATGGGCCGCACGCCCGATGAAGCGGATCTGCTTGACCACCGCACCGTTTGAGGAGAGGGCGATGGCAGAGCGTTCCTTGCCCGCTCCGCTGGCGCCGGTGTGGATCATCATCGCCATGTCGATATCGTCAAAATGACCCTTGGCGACGAGTTCGGGCTTGCCGAGCATGAACTCGATCTCGCCGCGCGCGACGCGGCCGAGCCGTTCCTCGACGTCAATGAATTCCTCGGCCGGCACTGCGAAAAAGATGACCTCGCCGGCCAGATGCCCGGCGATCTTTGCCTCCGTCAGCCCGATCGCCGCACCCAGCATCCCGGCGATCTGGGCGTTGTGCCCGCAGCTGTGCGCGGCCCCGGTCAGGGGATCGGCGAACGGGTGGTCCGAGGTGCGCAGACTGTCGAGCTCGCCGATCAGGGCCAGCCGCGGCCCCGGCAGATGCCCGGCGAGCCGCCCCTTGACACCGGTCAGCGCCAGGCCGGCACGCGGCTCGAGCCCCAGCGCGCGCATTTGCCGGGCGACCAGCGTGGCGGTCTTGGTCTCGTTGAACCCGGTCTCCGGGTGATGCAGGATCGTCTCACCAAGATCGATGATCATCGCGGCACGGCGATCGATGGCCTCGCACGCCGCCCGCTTCAGGTCGTCCTTGCCGGTCATTCCGCGCCCTCAATTTGAGTAGTTCAACCCGCACACTGCCTAAAGAAGTCCAGCATACGCTGCAAGGAGAGCCTGGCGCCCGCCGGCTCAGAGACCCGCAGCCGCCGTCCGCGTCGCAATTGATCGAACTCATGGCCGGCATGGTTGCCGCCGAAGCCTCGGGTGCGCCGCGTTGCCAATGCCCGAGCGCCGGGGCCGCCCAACAACCCGCCCCGCGCCCGAGCCTGCCGGCAACTTTCGCAACAAGATTACCGCGGCGTCCCGATTTTTTGCTTGATCCGCAGCGACGGGCGGCGATTTCGACCCGTGCTGCGCCCGTTCCAAAGGATGACGCGCGGCGAATCGCCGGCCTGGGCGTATCGGTAATAGATGGCGCAGATGTTAACGACAAAATCCGTGGCAGGACGAGGACCCTGCCCACGGCCTCGTAGCTGCGCTCAAGCGAACGACGCGTCTAGGATCCGCCGCCTTCAAATTATTGGTCACACCCACGCCGGGCTTCGGCCGCGGCGTTGCGCGGGCAGCCTAAGCCTTCGGGGGTTTCGCACCGAGAGCAACGTGGCGGTGGCGATTGCTGCTGCCGCTAGATCGGGCAATTCGTCCCCCAACGTGTCAGTGAGTCGTCAATCTTCTTCCGAACTTGCCGGCGTGGTGCGCAAAAATCGTCAATAGTTCGTCTAATTATCATCAGTAACACCGGTCTCGACTCTTCCAATCACCATACCAGCTTCAGTGTTTCTCGCCTCAATCCGACATCGCGGGCAATTTAATATTGACATTCTACCAAAGGATGTTTAATATTCTATCAACTTCTTGGTAATCGTCGGCGATCGGCCGACAAGCCGCAAACGCCGGCACCCCCGTTAGCTTGGGAGCAGCGAGATGAGCCTGATCTATCCGAACATCGTCCCTGAGAACAATCTGCGCCTGCCAGACGCTCTGACCATCAAACATGGCCCAACCTCATTGCTGGCGCGCTTCGTACTCGAGGGTGACAAAGCGGCGCGGCAACTGGGCATCCGGCTGCGCGTGCGCCACGATTTCGACGAATTGTTATACTTGAATAGACTGAAGGTGGCTAATAGTACCTGGTATCCGTTAATGAAGATGTTCAATCCTGAGTGCTGCGACCTGGTGGCTGAGAATTCATATTGGATCTCGGGCGAAGATGAGCGAGGTGATATCGTGTCCACGCATGCTGGTCGTGTCCATTATTGGCCGGATACGACCTTGGAGCACGAGGCCAACAAAATGTTGCACGGCGGTCGCGACGAGGGCCAGCCCTGCGCGGTGACGGCAGCGGATGCCAAGCTGATATCCGGCGTCGTCGTTTATGGGGGATCGGCTTGGGTACATCCCGATTTTCGTGGAAAGCGGCTGTCGAAACTGCTGCCGAGGATCGGCCGCGCCTATGCATTGGCTCGCTGGCCAATCGACTGGGGAATTTCGATCGTAGCTCCCGTTCTCGTCGAGAAAGGGGTGGCCGCCGGATATGGATACAAGCACGCGAGCCGAAGCATTATCTTTCCGGACGCGCCCACCGGCGCTGTCGAGAACGTGCTGCTCAGCGTCTCTGCCGCGGAAGCCTACGACGACTTCGCTGCAATGCTCTTCGAGGGGTTCTCCGGTTCGGGCGACTCGAATTTGGTTAGGTCGTCGCGGGCAAGGATTTTCGACAGCATGGAGACGAAAACTTCGTCCGACGACGTCTTCCAGGGAAGCAGCAGCCGCTCATAACGCGTAGTGAATAGCTGTCGCTGACCCGGAGCTGCCTGGATCGCCGCAGAGACATGATCATAGCGTGGCTGGCCCGTTCTGGCCACGCTTCTGTAAAAGTCGGAAACCCAGCCCCCGTAATCCTTATCCGGTTGATTCTCGACGCGCTCTCCAATTCCGTGGAATTGGTAATCGCTCTCGAGCCACCGAAATCCATCGCCGATGAAGCGAAACACCGGGTCGCTGCAATCTGGCTTGACGCCAAAGATCATCATGCGCGACAGCATCTGCTGTTTAATCGCAAACGAAATCACACTGGCATCGAAGTGGCCGAACGACATCCTCCACTTTTGCGCTAGGAGGCGAAGCGGACCCTCGCCGCCATCATAGAGCTTGGAATAATCTTGAGGTTCGATGAGAAAACGATCCTTGGCGGCCGGTGCGAATTTTGGTGCGCACAATTCAGACAGCCGCGATACCGCAAGATCCGACGCGGGCAGGATCTCGGATTGCCAAGAGGTCGTGAAATATTTGATGCGGAACAGCCGGACGGTCGAAGTCAGCAGCTGTTGCTGCACCGCGAGCAAGGCCGGCAGCTCGACATTGTGCGGGTGCAGCTCGATCTCGATCACAGATTGGTCGA
>JBAUYI010000192.1:0-2602 GCA_049584715.1 Xanthobacteraceae bacterium | reverse complement strand
TGCCCGCGGTGGCAGTCGAGTTGACCTTCCTCCAGCATCCAGTGTGAGGAGAGATTCTGATGGAAATCGATATTGATCATGTCGCGATGCCGGTGGGCGACATCGAACGCTCGGTGGAATTTTATGTGCGCGTGTTCGGTGCGAAGGCTGATGGCCTGGAGAAATGGCGCGCGGGCAAGTGGCCGATCGTCAGCATCAGTTTCGGACGCAACCGGTTCAACCTGCATCCGCCGGACAACAAGATCACGCTGAAGGCGACGCATCCGATGATCGGTGGCGGCGACTACTGCTTCGTGTGGCCCGGCACGCCCGACTCCGCCATCGAGCATCTGAGGCGCAACAGCATCGAGATCGAGGAAGGTCCGGTGCCGCGCCTGGGCGGACGCGGCAAGGGGATCAGCGTCTACTTCCGGGATCCCGACGGGAACCTGCTCGAATTCATCAGCTATGCGGCATCGGCATAGCTGACGGATCAGATTTTATACAAACTGGCGACTGTCTCGCCCGCGAGTTTTGCACCCGAGGCCGCCGGCATCTCGGCCAGCAGCCCCTTCAGCTCGTTCATGTACTCGCGACCGTGATCCTGATGCGGAAAATCGCTTGCCCAGAAGAATCGGTCGCCGACAAATTTGATTAGCCCGGCCAGCGCGCGCTCGTCCGGATCGGCGGAAATCCAGCTCTGCGTGCGGATGTAATGACTCGGCGGATTTTTCAGCGGCGCGCGATTTATCGGGACCTCGTACAGCGCGTCCATCCGATCCACCCAGTAACCGATCCACCCGCCGCCGGATTCGAGCACCACCGTTTTGAGCTTCGGAAATTTGTCGAACACCCCGAATGAGAACAGCGTCGTGAACGCGATCTGCGCGCCGTAGCATGCGGTCACCTGATGATACCAAATCGAGGAGCCCAGCCCGCTGAAGCGGCGCGACGCGAGCGACGCCGGCTCGAAGGTCGGATGGATTCCGTATGGAACGTCGAGCTCCTGGAACTTCGCGAACAGCGGATCGAAGTCAGGATGACCGTGCGCCTTGCGCAAGTGGTTGAAAGGCGCGACGAAGGCGCCCTTGCACCCGTCCTTGACCGCGCGCTCCAACTCGGCGACGGCGGCGGGAACATCGAGCATCGAGAGATGCGCGATCGGAATGAGACGCCCGCCCGAGTCGCGGCAGAAATCCGCGATCCATCGATTGTAGGCGCGGCAGTAGGCGATGCTGAGTTCCGGGTCTTCGACTTCGGCTTCCCACAACAGCCCGATGGTCGGGTAGAGAATCGCCTTGTCGATGCCGTCCTGATCGAGCAGCTTAAGCCGCTCCTTCATGTCCATCGAGCCGAACGGCGCGGAGTTCACGTAAGTGCGCGCCGCCGAGGGCTTCATCTCTTGAGCATTACGGCCCATCGCGCCCAGCGTGTGCAGCACGCCGCTGCGCATCAGTTGCGCGGGTTTGCCATCGTACTCGAGTAACTCCATCCCCTTGGCATCGCGCTTAATCTTGATTCCGCGCGCGCGATATTTTTCCTCGAGGTATTTGTCCCACATGTCGACCGGCTCGAGGATATGCCCGTCGGCGTCGATGATGAGCTGATTTCCCGGCATCTTTTCTGATCCTAGAGTTTGTAACAGTCGATGACGTTTTTGCCGACGATGCCGCGGCGCGCCTCCGGTCCCATCGGTGCGACCATCCTTTCGAGCGCGTCGAGGTATTTGCCGCCGTGGTCCGGATGCGGAAAGTCGCTGGCCCAGAAGAAGCGATCACGTCCCACGTAATCGATCACGTAAGCGGTGGCCTGCTCGTCGGGATCGCCGGAGATCCATACCTGCTTGCGCACGTACTCGCTCGGCTTTTTTTTCAGCGGCAGCGTGCCGCCGATCCAGGTTTCGTAGCCCTCATCCATGCGATCCATCCAGAACCCGAGCCATGAGGAACCGGATTCGAGGATCACCACCCGCAGCTTGGGAAACTTATCGAAAACTCCGAACTGGAAAAATGTCGAGAGCGGCTGCTGCAGGATCTGCGACGCAATCACGCCCAGCAGCGGCATCCGCTCCATCCCGTGAAAGCGCGCGCGATTGAGCCCCTTGGGTTCGAAGGTCGGATGAATCGCGAACGGCACGTCGAGTTTCTCAGCCATCGCGAAAACCGGATCGTGATCGAGATGGCCGTGCGGCTTGTGCGTGATGGTGAACGGCGCGACGAACGCGCCGCGGCATCCGTCTTTGACGGCGCGTTCGAGTTCGGCGGCGGCGGCCTGAGGATCTCCGAGCGATAAATGCGCGATCGGGATCAGGCGATCGCTGTAGGGCCGGCAGAAGTCGGCGATCCAGCGATTGTAAGCGCGGCAGTAGGCCTGCGAGAGCTCGACGTCCTCGACTTCGGCCTCCCACAAAATTCCCAGGGTCGGATAAAGCACTGCCTTGGCGAGATTCTCGCGATCGAGTAGCTCGACGCGCTCGCGCGCATCCATCGAGCCGAACGGCGCGCTTCCGACGTAAGTCCGCTCCGCGTCGGGGCGCAGTTGATCCTGCTCCTTGCCCATCCCCCCAAGTGCGGCGAGGAACCCGGGCTGCGCCATCTGGGAGAGTTTGCCGTCATATTGCAGG
>JBAUYI010000191.1:0-4475 GCA_049584715.1 Xanthobacteraceae bacterium | reverse complement strand
GGGTAACAGCCTGGCGAGCGCCGCGGTGGAGCGCCGAAAGGCGAGCGCGTTCCGCTGAACGCGCGGCTTCGCCCGAAGCGCATACGGGTGGCAACATCCGATGCGTGGCGAGGCCCCACGGGACAGTTGCGCCTTTTCGGCGCTCCGCCTCCCCTTATTTTTTGGAGGCAAAAGCTTGGTGGCTTTGGTCGGCAAAACTCGGGCGCGCGTGCGTCGCGAGAATGAGATCGCTTGCACCTTCCGCCCCCGCGATAGCGGGGGAGGGGGACCACTGGAGCTCGCGAAGCGAGCGAACCGTGGTGGAGGGGGCGCAGGACTCGGAGCTTCGTTGTCGTTGCAAGATGGTGGAAGCAAACAAGATTGAATTACTCAGAGCATGAAATGATTCATCGAGCTTTTAGTCAGCACTCAACCTTGCATTATCGAAATCACGTTGCCGCCCGCGCCCCCTCCACCGCCCTTCGGGCGGACCCCCTCCCCCACTATCGCGGGGGCGGATGGAGAGTGCCGCCCCGATGAGAAAGGAGTTCACATGCCCAAACGCAACTATCCCGGCCGGCGGACCCGCGAACAGTGGCAGGCGCTGCCGCGCGCCAAGCGCCACGACCTGGCCAGGCGCGGGCAATGCGACGTGTTGGGGTCGTTTCGGCTTTGCACCAATAAAAGATGCCGTCGCGCGCGGACGTGCAGCGGCGATCCGACCGCCTGCCATCTGCGGCTTTGGCACCTACAGAAGAAAAAGCCCAAGACGTTGCGCAGACGCTACGACAAGTTCGCGGCATTGCTGCCGTGACTGAGGCGCCGGAAAAATCCCTACTGCGCCGCGATGTGGTTGTCGCGGATCACGCCGCCCCAGAGTTTTATCTCGCGCGACAGCAGCGCAGCCGCGGCCTCGGGCGTTTCGTCGGCCGCGGGGAATTCCTCCATGCCGCCGTCGGCAAAGGTTTTTTGCACTCTGGCATCGGCCAGCGCGGCGCGCAGCGCGACGTTGAGCTTGTCGATGATCGGCCGTGGCGTGCCGGTCGGCGCCAGCAGCATGTGCCAGAAATCGATGTCGAGCTTCTTGTAGCCGAGCTCGCCCATGGTCGGCAGGTCCGGCAGGCCGGCAAAGCGGTTGCGGCCGATGACGGCGTAGGCCTTGAGCTTGCCGTCCCTGACCAGCTGACCGGAGACCACGGCCGACTGCGATTCCAGATCCACTTCGCCCGACAACAGGTCGACCAGCGCCGGACCGGCGCCGCGATAGGGCACTTGCGTGACCTTGACGCCGAGCTCTTGCGCGATCAGCACGCCGGCGAGATGCGCGTACGAGCCGACGCCGGCATGGCCGATCTTGATGTTCTGGCCGGGCTCTTTCATCCAGCGCAACAGCTCGGCGAAATTGTTGGCCGGCAAGGTCGGCCGTCCGGCCAAGGTCGAGGCGGCGGTGTTAATGAGGCCGATGGTGACGAAATTCTTTTCGGCGTCGAAATTGAGGTTTGGATAAAGCGCCATGCCGGCCGCCAGCGCCACCTGGTGGATCAGGATCGTATAGCCGTCGGGCGTGGCGCGCGCCGCCTTGTCGGCAGCGATCATGCCGCCGGCGCCGCCGATATTCTCGACCACGATCGGCTGGCCGAGCGATTTCTGCAGCGGCTCCTGGATGATGCGCGCGATGGCGTCGGTGGCGCCGCCGGGCGGGAACGGCACCAGCATGGTGATGGGGTGATCGGGATAAGTCTGCGCCGCGGCGGCGCCGCTCAGCAAAGCAAAGGCGGCAAATACCGCGAACGCCCGTGCGAAAATCATAAAGCCTCCCCAGGATCGTTCATCGTTTTGCGGCGATAACGGCCGATTGCACCGATATTCAACCGGTTCCCGAGGCTATCGCAAGACCAATGCAGGGCGTGCGCGGCTTCGACGCAGCTTTGGTTCGACGGCAATGGTCGCAAAGAGGCCGACAAAGTCGCGCGTTTGCAATAATCTCTCGAGCGCGGAGGCGACGAAAGATGGCCAGTTCGTTTCGCGATTCCGAACTTGCGGGCTGGACGGCGCGGGCCGACAGCTATGACCAGCTTTTCACGCCGATCTCGGATCAGGCCATCGCGCCCATCGTATCGACACTTGGGGATGTCCGCGGCAGGCGAATCCTCGACGTTTGCAGCGGTTCGGGACACCTGACGGCCGCGCTGGCGCGGCTGGGCGCCGACGTGGAAGGGCTCGACTTTGCGCCGACCATGGTCGACAGAGCGTCGGCCAATTGTCCCGGGCTGAAATTCCGGCAAGGCGATGCCGAGAGGCTGCCATACGACCACGATATGTTCGATGCGGTCGTCTGTTGTTTCGGCGTGATGCATCTTGAAAGACCGGAGCAGGCGATTGCCGAGGCCTATCGCGTCCTCAAGCGCGGCGGCAAATACGTCTTCACCCAGTGGGCCAAGGATGACGATCTCTTGGGCATCGTCGCGTCGGCTGTCGCCGAGCACGGCGATCGGGCGGTGCAGCTACCCGCCGCGCCGCCGCCGATGCGGTTCAGCGAGCCGGAAGAATGCCGCCGCGTTCTTGCCGCGCAAAAATTTGAAAAGGTAGCGGTGGAGCGCATCGCCATCTTATGGCGATCCGACCGCGCCGAAGCGTTGCTGGAGTTCATCTACGGCGGCGCGGTGCGCGCCGCGATGCTGCTTGAAGCCCAGCAGCCGGCAGCGCGTGCGAAAATACACGACGCGATCATCGCGGCCGCTCGCGCGCGCAGCGCCGGCGATACGATTATTATCCGCAGGCCAACGGTCATGGCGTGCGGAGAAAAAGGACGACAGACGGACGGATGACAGATGACGGATCGGCAAGAGTATCAAATATCCGTCCTCTGTCGTCCGCTGTCCGTCGTCCGCTACTTCACCCTCGCCATGTAATAAGCGAGATCCAGAATCTGCTCATCGGTGATCGGCGCGATGACGTCGGCCATGGAGGCGTCGTAGCCGTGGCGGGAATTGTCCTTGTAGCCGCGCAGCGCCTTGACCAGATAGTCCTCACGCTGGGCGGCGATGCGGGGAACGTTTTGCTGGCCGGCAAAGTTCGGCAAATGGCAGAAGTTGCAGCGGTTCTGCTGGACCAGAATCTGCGCCCGCGCCATGCGGGCGTCGTCCACCGGACCGGTGGCAGGTTTTGGCGCCGGCAGCTGGGAAATGATCTCGGCAAAACCTTGCAGATCGGTGTCGGTCAAGTCCTTGGTCATGTCGTTCATCGGATCGGCGACGCGCATCTTCTCGCGGAACATCAGGAGCTGGACCGTGACATAGAACGCTTGCTGGGCGCCGAGCGACGGCACGCCTTCGATTTGCGACTGGCCGTTCTCGCCGTGGCAGGCGAGGCAGGTCGGCAGCCGCTCCTTCACCAACTGCTGCGCCGACGCCGGCAGGGCTGCGAAGCATCCGAGCGCCAAAACCGCGGCGAAGCTGCGCATCGAACGTCTCCTACAAAGCGGGTCGAGGGCGAACACCGCCCTCGACCATTTCGTCAACTCCGCTCGCGACGACCGGTTCTAGCGGCCCGCGACCTTCTTGTTCGGGCCGTAAGTGACGCGATAGACCGCACCGTTCCAGTCGTCGGAGATCAGCATCGAGCCGTCCGGCATGTTCATCACGTCGACCGGCCGCGCGACGTAGTTGTTGTCGGGCTGCAGGAAGCCGGTGATGAACGGTTCCACCGATTTGACGCTGCCGTCCTTGTTGAGCTTGACCAGCGCGACGTCGCCGCCGAATTTTTTGGTCTTGTTCCACGAGCCGTGGCGGGCGACGAAGATCTGGTCGCGATATTCCGACGGGAACATCGAGCCGGTGTAGAACCGCATGCCCAGCGCCGCGGCATGCGGGCCCATCAGCGCGATCGGCGGCACGTAGTCCTTGCAGTCGTGGCCCCAGCCGAAGTCGGGATCCGGAATATTGCCCTGATGGCAATACGGTTCGCCGAAATCCTGGCCGAGTTTGGTGATGCGGTTGAGCTCGTCGTTGGGCAGGTCTTCCGACATCCAGTCGCGGCCGTTGTCGGTGAAGTAGAGCTCGTGGGTCTTCGGATTCCAGTCGAAGCCGACCGTGTTGCGGATGCCGAAGGCGATCTTTTCGACGCCGGTGCCGTCGAGATTCATGCGGCGCAATTGTCCGTGGGCGTCGTCGTGCAGCACGTTGTTGCCGGGCTGACCGACTTCGAAATAGAGCTTGCTGTCGGGGCCGATGGCCAAAAATTTCCAGCCATGCGCCTCGTCCTTGGGCAGGTCCTTGTAGATGACAACCGGCTTCGGCGACTTGTCGATCTGGTCTTCGACATTGTCGATCTTGGAGATCTGCGACAGCTCGGCGATGTAGAGCGTGCCGTTCTTGTAGGCCACGCCGTTGGGGCGATAAAGGCCGGACACCAGCACGTGGACCTGGCGTTTGCCGTCCTTGTTGGTGATGGCATAGACCTTGTCCTGCAGGCGCGAGCCGACGAACACCGTACCC
>JBAUYI010000190.1:0-26054 GCA_049584715.1 Xanthobacteraceae bacterium | reverse complement strand
CATCTGAGCGCAGAGAGAATTTGAACTCAAGGACGGCGCGAAGCGCCGCCGCCTACGGCGGTGGCCGAAGGCCATCCTTGACTTCAAATTCTCTCTGCGCTGCGGTCGAGCGTGCAATTTAAGGAAGACTCTGCCTCGTCTGGCGTCTCATATGGACTGAATTAGCACAGCCAATTGCCTATCACACCGCCGAATGCCTACAATGATTACACCATGACGCTACCGCGCGAGCGCCTGTCCTATTCCTCGCCGTTCACCCGGCCGCCGCTGAAGCTGCCGGGCAAGGCGCGCATGATCGTTTGGTCGGTGGTCAATATCGAGGAATGGGAGATCACGCGGCCGATGGCGCGGCAATTGTCGCAGCCGCCCATGGGGCAGACGCCGATCCCCGATATGCCGAACTGGACCTGGTACGAGTATGGCATGCGGGTCGGCTTCTGGCGGCTCAAGCGCGCGCTGCAAAACGCCGGCGTCACGCCGACCATGTCGATCAACGCCAAGGTCTGCGAGACCTATCCGGAGGTTGCCGCCGCGGCGCGCGACGCCGGTTGGGAGTTCATGGCGCACGCTTACGTGCAGATGCCGATCCAGCAGATCGAGGACCAGCGCGCCGTCATCAGGCAATCGTGCGACGTGATCGAAAAATTCACCGGCAAGCGGCCGACCGGCTGGCTCGGCCCCGGCCGCGGCCAGACCTTCGACACCTTGGATTACGTCACCGAATGCGGGCTGACCTGGTTCGGCGACTGGATCCTCGACGACCAGCCGCTGTGGGTGAAAACCAGGCACGGCCCGATCCTCGCCGTGCCCTACAGCGCCGAGATCAACGACATCACGCTGATGATCTCGCACCACCACGAGTCCGATGTGCTGCTCAAGCGAACCATCGACGCCTTCGACCGGCTTTACGCGGAAAGCGCGGAATCGACGCGCGTGATGGCGATCGGCGTGCACCCCTACGTCACCGGCGCCGCGCATCGCATCAAATATTTCGAAGAGTTGTATGACTACATCAACCGCCACGACGTGGTGCACTGGACCGGGCAGCAGATTTACGATTGGTACGCCGGCCAGGTGCCGGCGCGTTAATGCGCCCGTATTCGCGTCCGTATTCCATCGTCACGATATGTTACAGGGCCAAAGGGAGATTGAGCGATGCGGGAGTGGAAGTGGGGAACGTGTGCACAAACGGCGCTTGCCGCAACGCTGTTTGGCTTGTCGCTAATAGTGGGTGAGGCGCAGGCGCAAGACAAGACCTACGTCATGAAGATTACGCTGCCGACGATCAACGAGAGCCAGCATCTGTTCGCGAAAAACTACGCCGCAGCCGTGGAAAAGGACTCGGGCGGCCGCATCAAAGCGGAGATCTATCCGGCCAACCAATTGGGCTCCATCCCGCGACAGATCGAAGGTACCCAGTTCAACGCCATTCAATGCGCGATTATGCCGCCTGAATATCTGGTCGGCGTGGACGAGCGCTTCGAGGTCATGGCGGCTCCCGGGCTTGTGGATTCCCTGGAGCAAGCTCAGCGTCTCACGACAGATCCGGCGGCGCTCAAAATGTTGCTCGGCCTTGGCTCGGACAAGGGGCTGCACGGTGTCGGATTGTACGCGATACAGCCGTCATCGATTATTTCGCGAGCGCCAATTCGCCACCTGAGCGACCTCCGTGGCAGGAAGCTGAGGATCATAGCCTCGCCGTTTCAAGCCGCGGCATTCCAGCGGCTCGGCGCCACGACGATCGCGATGAGCCTGGGAGACGTGTTGCCGGCCCTTCAGCAGGGCACGATCGACGCCGCGCTCAATGGCATGACCATTTACACCAGCATGCACTATGGCGATGCAGCGAAGTTCATTACCGAGATCAACCAGCCGACCATCTTCTCCATTATTGAGGTCAGCAAAACGTGGTACGATTCGTTGCCTAAAGACCTGCAGCAGATCATCGATGCCGACGGCGCCACGGAATCGAACGCCGTCAAACCTCATGCCCTTGAAATGTTTGAGAAGGCGCGAAACGATTGGACCGCGAGCGGCGGCGAATTGATCAGCCTGCCGCCTGAAGAGCAGGCATTGATGCTCAAGACGCTCGCCAGCGTCGGCGACGATGTGTCGAAGACGAAACCGCAGCTCAGTGAAGCTTATAAGGTCGTCACATCTGCTGCCCAAAGAGCGCATTAGTCCGCGGCGAAAGATGTTTCTGATCCTGGTGCAACGCACGACGCTGGCTGGGCCGTGCCAATGCACGGCCGGACCATCCTAATAGCAAAGCTGAATCCTACGCGGGCGCACTGCATGGCGCCGGGCTGTCCCGCGCTTGCCCGACTCACCTCTTCGTGCATCGCCTATTGGTACCCGATGGTCGATGTTGGCGAGATGCTGGTGAAATTGTTGATAATGATGTTGTCGCCGTAGCTCACGACGTACGGGCTTCCAAAGCCATTCTACGGGCTGAGTTTTTCGATTTCATCGCTTGCTCCGAAACGCTTTTACTATGTCCGGCGCGCGGTAGCACAGGATGGCTACGGCAAGAATCACTAATACCCATGGAGGATCGAACCGGCTCAAGAGCTGCATGAAGCTACTGACGGCCTCGGAGGTCATAGCTTCTCTCAAATTCGCCCAACGACTTAGGTTGAGCTACGTTTGCCACCCCCAAGTCTTGACGTTGAAGTTTATACGTATATTATACGCATAAGTCAACGGGCGAATTATGAAGACGAAACTCAAACAGTTTCGAGTGCGAGCCGGCATCACGCAGGCAAAGCTTGCAAAGAAAGTGGGTGTAACGCAACCCAATTACTATCGGTGGGAGTCGGGGTCGGCACAAATCCCCGAGGAAAAACTCAAGAAACTTGCCAAGGTGCTGGACACGAGTCCTGAAGCACTCCTAGGTCGGCATCCGCCAATAGAAGCGCGGTTTTATGACGACTCTGCTGGCGATCACCTCAACTACTATGGTGAAGTAGCAGTCCATTTCTGCGGAGGAGGAAAACCGCTGCTGCTCTCGATTTCTGAAGCAGCCTTCAGCAGTCTCCACCGTGATCTCCAACTGAACGCCGAGTTCGTCACTGTAAAGAGCTTGGCAAATCAAACCGTGTCCATCCGAACTAAGGCCATCGCGGATTTGTATTTTTCAAGTGAGGCGTATGACGACTTCGGCCCCGAACACGATACATATGCAGATCAGGCGTCGCTGCAAATGCCCGATTCACGCGACTGGGAAATCGTTGAGGCTCTTCGACATCGTATAGGCTTGGAGGAATTCGACCCTGCGGATGTGCAACGCGTTCGGCAGATGATCATGATTACAGACGAGCAATACGCACAGCTCGTGGCCGATGGCTACATCAAGCCGGAGGATCTCGAGAAAGAGAAAAGTAAAAATGAGGAAAAGACGGACAAAATATTCAAGCTGGCTTCTACAACAACGTACCAACTGTCCACGGGTCAACGACGAGACGTATACGTGGATAATCATGAAGACCTCTATAAAGCCTTCTGGGAATTGGTCGAACTTGATGAAGGTGAGATAGCCGTCAATATGATTCTATTGCGAGCCGAGCGCGCTGATCGGATAATATTTATCAACAAAGGCGCGTTGGACTACGTCTGTATCCCAACCCACCGGTACGAGGTAGGCAGTGTTGAGGCCGCGTCCGCCAATTTAGAAGATATGGAAGAGTAAAGAGTACGGCAGCGGCGGCGCTAGGTGCGTTTGGATAACTTCAATGAAGGACCCGGCCCCGGAAAATCGTTTCTAGATCATAACGGATCGAGCCCCTTCGTCTTGTAGATCGATGCCGTCGACGGCGCGGTCATCGCCTTGATCAACGCCTTGCCGGCGGCGGCGTCCTTCGCGCTCGCCGTGACGCCGGCCGCGTAGGTCGTGATCTGTTGCAACTCCGCGGGCAGCATGCCGATCACGTCCACGTCGGGATTCGACATCAGCTCGGACACTTGTTGCAGGCCAATCTCGGCTTCGCCGCTCGACACCAAGGCGCTGACGCGCCCATTGGGCCCGCCGGCGGCGAGCTTCACTTTCGGTGTGACCTCCGCGGCGATGCCGAGCCGCTCGAACAGTTTTGTGATATGGGCGGCCGTGATGCCGCCGCCCGCAGGCGCGGTGTGAGCGATGGATTTGGCCGCCAGCAAAGCGCGTTTGAGCGCTTCGGGCGTCGAGACATCCGGCCTGGGCGCGCCCTTGCGGACACAGATGCCGATGCCGGTGCGCGCGATGCCGGTCGGGTCGGGCAGGACTTTGCCTTGCCGGATGAGGTCGTCGAGCGCGCCGCTGTCGATGACAATTACGTCGGCCGGCTCGCCGCCGATGAAACGGCGGGCAATGCCGCCGGATGGGCCATAGCTCACACCGACGCTGTTCCCGGTGTCGCGTTCAAAATTTGGCACAAGTTCGTCGATGGCCGCTTTCATGGCGGTTGTGATCAGCGCATGGATCTCCGCTGCCCGCGCCGAATCCGTGACGACAATCAACGCCGCGACAAGCGCAAGCGCGCGCATGAATGTTCTTGGCATCATAGCGGATCGAGCCCTTTGCCTTTGAAGATCGGCTTCGCCGACGGCGCGGTGAGCGCTTGGATCAATGCCCGCGCCGCGTCGGGTTGTTTGGCGCTCGTCGTGATGCCGGCGGAATACATCGTGATCTGCTGCAAGTCCGGAGGCAGCATGCCGATCACCTCGACGTCGGGGTTCGACAAAAGCTCGGTCACCTGCTGCAGGCCGATCTCGGCTTCGCCGTTCGCCACCAGCACGCTGACCCGGCCGTTCGGGCCGCCGGCGGAGAGTTTTGACTTCGGCGCCATCTGTTCGGCGATGCCGAGCTGCGCGAATATTTTCTGAATATGCGGGCCGACGATGCTGCCGCCGGCGGGCGAGGCGTAGGCCACGGTTTTCGCCGCGAGCATGGCGCGCTTGAATGCGTCCGGCGTCGACACGTCCGGCTTCGGCGCGCCGTGACGCACGCAAATGCCGATGCCGGTGGTGGCGAGATCGACGCGGCCCGATACGATCTTGCCTTCGCCGATCAACTGATCGATCGCCTCGCGGCCGGTGAGGAAAATATCCGCAGGCTCGCCGGCTGCGAAATGCTTGAGCAAAGCGCCGGGCGGCGCGTAGAGCGCGCGAACGCTGTGACCGCCGGCGCGCTCGAACGGTGGAATCACGTCGTCGGTGACCGTCTTGAGCGCGGTGGAGATGAGGGCGTCGATCGCGGCGGCTTTGGCGGTGCCGGCCGCGGCGAGCATCGCGATGGCGATGGCGAGCATGCGCATGACCCTACCAGTGTCCTTTCCGGCGATTCCAGGCATAGAGCAGATCGGCGAACCGGTCATAGCCGAAACGGGAGATTTGATGAATGCCCGGCAAGCCGGCGAGCCTGGCGAGCCAGCCATCGCCCGGCGTGGCGCGCCAAATTGCGATCGCGCAATCGGCGCCGACATGCAGCCGCCCATCCGCATCGACGCCGTGCAGCCGGCGGCGCACATCCGAAAGCGTGGCGTCGAAGCGGGCCAGCGCATCGGGCTCGAGATTAATGTCGCGGAATTCGATTTCCCCGGCGCGGGCCGCGCGCACCAGCCGGCTGCGCTGCCAGTCGATACCGGCGTTACAGACCGGGCATTTGGTATTGTACCAGACCGTGAGCTGCGGACTCATTGCCGGCTCTTCGTCATCGACCGCGGAAGCGGCTACACTACACCATGTTCGACTTCGCACCCTCAAGTGGCCAGCCATGATCGACGGCGCCGTCATCGGGCTGGGACGCTGGGGCAAATCCATCGTCGAGGCCGCCCAGGGCAAGAGCAAGCGCCTGCGCTTCATTCGCGGCGTGAGCAAAGAGCCCGCGCTCGTTGCCGATTTCGCCAAAGCCTACGATTTTGAGCTGGGCACGGAATTTTCCGATGCCGTCGCCGATCCGCGCGTGCAGGCGGTGTTCTTGGCGACGCCCCATTCGCTCCATGTCGCGCAGATCAGCGCGGTCGCCGTTGCGGGCAAGCCGGTATGGTGCGAAAAACCGCTGGCGCTGACGCGCGCGGAAGCCGCCCGGGCCATCGCCGCGGTGACCGAGGCCAAAATCGTGTTCGGGCTCGGCAACAACAAGCGCTGCTTTGCTTCCATGCGCGAGCTCAAGCGCATCGTCGCCAGTGGCGCGATCGGCGAGGTGCTGCACGTCGAGGGTCACTTCAGCAACGAGCATTCCACCCGCGTCCAAGGCGGCTGGCGCGACGATCCGCGCGAATCTCCGGGCGGCGGCATGACCGGAGCCGGGCTGCACCTCATCGACGCCTTCGTCAATCTCGCCGGCCCCATCGCCACGGTGGATGCGAAAATCTTTTCGCGCAAACCGCCGCCCGATCCGCGCGACGTCGCCGCGGTTTTGCTGCAGTTCGAGAGCGGCGCGACCGGGCTCCTCGCCACCGTGCGTGCCGCGCCGATGTTCTGGCGCGTGCACGTGTTCGGCACCAAGGGCTCGGCGGAGGCGCGCGACGAGACGACACTCACGCTCGCGCGCATCGGCGAACAACCCGAGACGCTGACGTTTCCGCAAGTCGATTCGCTTGCGGTTTTGCTCGAAGCCTTCGCCGAGAGCGTCGAGACCGGAAAGCCGTTTCCGGTCGCGACCGCCGACATGCTCGACGTGGTCGGCGCCTTCGAGGCGATTATTCGTTCGATGGCAGAAGGCGGCCCGGTCAATGTGCGGTGACGGCGGAGTAAAGATTTTTGCGGCTGCGATTGCGGCCCGCGACCCCCTCCTTGATCCTCCCCCTTTCAGGGGGAGGAAAGAGAAAGCCGCTCGCTCTTCCTCCCCCTGCAAGGGGGAGGATAGGTGGGGGTCCGCTGACTCGCGGCTATTGCTGCGCGATACCCGCAGCTTCGCGAACCGCGTTCCAGCGCTTGTATTCGCTCGCCATGAACGCGCCGAACTCCGCCGCCGTCGAGCCTTTGACCACCACGCCGACCGTGACCAGGCGCTCGCGCACTTTGTCGTCGGCGATGATGTCGTTGAGCGTCTTGTTCAGCTTGGCGACGACGGTTGCCGGAACGCCGGGCGGACCGAACACGCCGTACCACGTCGTGACATCGTAGCCCGGCAGCAAACCGGATTCGCTCGCCGCAGGGATGTTCGGCACGGCGGGAAAGCGATCCTTGCCGGTCACGGCCAGCGCCTTCAGCGCGCCGGACTGCACTTGGCCGATCAGCGCCGAGACCGTGTCGAACAGCACGTCGGCGTGTTTGCCGAGCACCGCGTTGATGGCTTCGGGCGAGCTGCGGAACGGCACGTGCAGCAAATTCACGCCAGCGATCTGCTTGAACAACTCGCCGGCGAAATGCTGGGTGGCGGCGAAGCCGGGGCTGGCGAACACGATCTTGCCGGGATCGGCTTTGGCGGCCTCGACCAGCTCTTTCACGGTGTTGGCGGGGAAATCCGGCCGCGTCACGATCAACAGGCTCGCGCTCGCCACCTGCGCCACCGGCGTCAACGTAGCGGTGTCGTACGGCATGTCCTTGCGCGTCACCGCGGCGATGATCTGGCCCGCGGTCATGATGCCGAGCGTGTAGCCGTCGGGCGTGGCGTGGGCGACCAGTTCATTGCCGAGGATGCCGCCGGCGCCCGGCTTGTTCTCGACGATGACCGGCTTGCCGAGCCGCTCCTGCATGGCGTCGGCGAGGATGCGGCCGATGATGTCGGCGCCGCCGCCGGCGCCGAACGACACGATGATATGGATCGGCTGTTGCGGCCAATCCTGCGCCGGCGCGGGCTTTGCCGTCGCCAGCAGGCCGAGCATCACGGTGAGTGCCAGGATGGGCGTCTTCATCAGCGTCTCTCTCGTTTTGCCGTGTGGCGCTTCCGCTGCGAGCTTTTACTGCGCCTTCGGCCGTGCGCCGCGGACTGCGAAACCCTCGAGCACGCCGAGAATTCCGCGCGGCATGAAGATGATGCACAGAATGAGGAGGATACCGTAGATGGTGTTGGCCGCGCCGATGAAATTGGTGGCGAACGCGACGCGCAGGCCCTCGTTCAGCGAAATCGTCAACAGCGCGCCGACTGTCGGTCCGAGCATCGAATACATCCCGCCGACGATCGCGGCGAAGACGATTTGCAGCGAAACCGCGACGCCGGAGACGGTCTCGGGATTGAGATACATCAGATACTGGCCGAAGATTGCCCCGCCGAGCGCGGTGAGCGCCGCGCTGATCATGATGACGCGCAGCTTTTCGCGCAAGACATCGATGCCGATCGAGGCGGCGGCTTCTTCATCTTCCGAAATCGCATCGAGCACCTGGCGGCCGCCGCGGTCGATCGCGCGCCAGACCGCAAGCCCGCCAAGCCACAGCACCAGCGCAATGACATAGAAGTAGCGCTTGTCGGGAAATTGCAGCGCATACCAGGAAAAGCCGACCGCGCGCTGCGTCAGGCCGAGCGATCCGCCGGTGATGTCGCGCGCCGCCACGATCGAGAGCAAAACCACCTGGCTCAGCGCCAGCGTGACCAGCGCGAAATAATGTCCGATCACCTTGAGACGAAAGCACGGATAGCCGATGACAAGGCCAAGCAGCGCCGCCAGCGCCACGCCCATCGGAATGCCGATCCAAGGCGTCACGTCGTAGTAATTCCACAACAGCGCCGGAACATAGGCGCCCACGCCCATGAACGCGCCGTGACCGAGCGAGACGAAACCGAAGCGTCCCATCATCGACCAGGCGGTATAGACGAAGCCCCACAGCAGGATCTGGATCACCAGATGCAGGACATAGGGCGACGCAACGTGCTGCAGCAAGACGAGCAGGGCGAGAATGCCGAAGCCGCCGGCCAGCGTGGCATATCGCGCGGTCATCGCGCGAGAATCCCGCGCGGGCGCACGAACATCAGCACGATGAAGAACGTGAACGCGAGCACATAAGACAGCTCGGTGTTGGCGTAATAGCCGCCGATGGAAATGATCTGGGCGATGACGAAAGCGGCAATGAAGCCGCCGATCATGTCGCCCAGCCCGCCGAGCACGCAGATCATGAAGATGAGCGGCCCGAACGTATTGCCGATGAAGGGGTGGACGTCATACTGCAGCGCCAGGAGGCAAGCGGCGAGCCCGGCCAGCGCCCCACCGATCATCGACGTGATGAGATAGATGCGCCGTTGATCGGCGCCCATGAGTCCAATGATATCGCGGTCCTGCGCGATGGCGCGGATCGCGGTGCCGATGAAGGTGCGCTTGAGGAAAAAATACAACGCCACCGCGCCGATCAGCGCCATGGCGAAGGCGAGCAGGCGCGCGTAGCTGATATAGATGTCGCCGAGCTCGATGATCGGCAGGCGTACGCCGATGTTGCGGAAATCGGTGCCGAACAGCAACGTCGCAAAACTTTGCAAAAAAAACAGCAAGCCGCCGGTGGCGAGGAGCTGGTTGATCGGCGCCGAACCCAGAATCGGCTCTATGATGAGCAGATGCACGAGCATGCCAAACGCCGCCAGGCCGACGATGGCGGTGGCGCAGGCGAGCGGCAGCGGCCAGCCCAGCCCGACATAGAGCCAATAAATGAGATACATGCCGCACATCACGATGTCGGCATAGGCGATCCACACCACGTCGATCACGCCGAAGATCAGATTGAGTCCCAGCGCGAGCAGCGCCAGCACCCCGCCGAGCAGGACGCCGTTGACGATCGCTTCAACGAGATAGATATCCATCGCCGCTACAGCCCCATATAGCTTTTGCGAATGAAGTCGTTGTCCTTGAGCTCGGCCGAGGTGCCCGCAAGCTTGATCGAGCCCACTTCCAAGAGGTAAGCGCGGTCGACGACCTCGAGCACCTGCGGCACGTTCTGCTCGACGATCAGGACGGTCAGCCCGTCGCCGCGGATGCGATGGACGAGCTCGAAGACCTGCTGCACGACCAGCGGCGCGAGGCCGGCGGAAGGCTCGTCCATCAGCAGCAGTTTGGGGCTCGACATCAGCGCCCGGCCGATGGCGCACATCTGCTGCTCGCCGCCGGACAGCGTGCCGGCAAGCTGGTGGCGCCGGTCCTTGAGGCGGGGAAACAGCGCATAGACCCGCTCGCGCTCTTGCGCAAAGCGCCGGCGCGCCTGCGGAATGAAGGCGCCGATGCGCAAGTTGTCCTCGACGGTCAAACGCGGAAACAGTCGCCGGTTCTCCGGAACATGGGCGATACCCTGCTCGACCATGCGATGCGCCGGAAGGCCGCCGACGGAGCGTTCTTCGAGCGTCATCGTGCCGCCGCGCAGCGGAATGAGGCCCGAGATGACGCGCATCAACGTGGTCTTGCCGGCGCCGTTCGGCCCGATGACTCCGACCGCTTCGCCCTTCGGCACTTCGAGCGACACGTCGAACAGCGCGCGGAACGAACCGTAGCCGGCGGAGACCACGTTGAGCGACAGCATTGCGCTCAAGGCCGCCCCTTGCCGAGATAGACCTCGGTCACGCGGGGATCGACCGCGGCGAGTGCCGGCGTGCCGTCGAAGATCTTCTCGCCGTGGTCGAGCACGACGACGCGGTCGACGACGCGCATCAGCACGCCCATGATGTGCTCGACCCAGATGATGGTTATGCCCATGCGGGTGCGGATGCGTTCGAGCAGATCGGCGGCGTGCTCCATCTCCGTCGAGTCGAGCCCGCCGAGACTTTCGTCGGCGAGCAGGAGTTTTGGCCTGGTGGCGAGCGCGCGGGCGAGCTCGAGCTTTTTCAGCGCCGCGGCGCCGAGCCCGTTGGTCGTCGCCGACGGGTCGACCGGCAAGCCGACCAGGCCGAGCGCTTCCTCGGCGCGGTGCCGCGCTTCGGCGCGCGATATGCCGCCGGCCTCGCCGTAATAGGCGGCCAGCGTCACGTTTTCGATGAGGGAGAGCTTGCGAAACGGCCGTGGGATCTGGAACGTCCGCGCAATACCTTGCCGGCAGACTTTGTGCGCGGCGAGGCCGGTGATCTCGGCGCCCTCGAAGCGGACCGACCCGGCGCTCGGGCGCAGGTTTCCGGCAATAAGGTTGAACGTCGTGCTCTTGCCCGAGCCATTCGGGCCGATGAGACCCAAAATCTCGCCTTGGCGCGCTTCGAAGGAAACCTGGTTGACCGCCAGAAATCCGCCGAAGCGTTTGGTCAGGCCATCGACTGAAAGCATTTTCAGCGCATGGCGTAGACGGACGACGCCGGCAGCGGCAGAACGGGCTCCTGGGTTTTGATATTGCTCGGCCAAACGACGGAGATATGCTCGCCGGCGTTCTGCATGACGACCGGCGTCGAGCGCTCGTTCTGGCCGGAGAGCGGCGTTCCGGGACGATAGAATTTCACGCCGTAGCCCTGGATGGTACCGCCGGGCGGGATATCGACATCGAGCGCCGCCTTGCGCACCGCTTCGGCGTCGAAGCCGCCATATTTCTCCTTGGCCACCGGCAGCACGTTGTTGAGCAGCACCCAGGTCTGGTTGAAGCCCATCGAGCAATGCGGCGGCACGTCGGTGGCACTGGTCTTGGCCTTGTAGCGTTCGACCATGGTCTTGGTCAGATCGCCCAGGCCGGGTAAAAGCGAGGCCGGATTGATCAACTGCGCCGGCACCGGATCGATGTTGCAGAAATTGTCGATGTCCGGGCCGAAAGTGGCGCGCAGCTTGTCGAGCTGGCTGTAACCGGCGCCGTCGCCGACCAGCATCTTGAACCGCAAGCCGCTTTCGCGCGATTGCCGCAGGAATAGCGTGATGTCGGGATTATAGCCGGCGTGGGATATGACATCGGCGCCGGCGCGCTTGAGCTTGGTGACCAGCGACGACAGATCGGGCGCCGCAGCCGAGTAGCCTTCGCGCATCACGACCTGCAGCCCGAGCTCCTTGGCAAACCGTTCGCTGGCCTCGGCGACGCCGACGCCATAGGGACCGTCTTCGTGAATGATCGCGACCTTGACGTCGCTCGGTTCCTTGCCGAGCTTCGTCTTGGCATTCTCGGAGACGAATTTGGCGAATGCCTCGCCATATTGATCGGAATGAATTTGGGCGCGGAAGACGTATTGCAGGTTCTTGTCCTTGAACACCGCTGTCGCCACCGCCGTCGTGATCCAGAGAATTTTCTTTTGCGCCTCGACTTTGGCGGAGAGCGGTACCGCGTGGGCACTGGAATAAACGCCGTTGACGATCTCGACCTTCTCCTGGCCGAGCAGGCGCTCCACCTCGTTGATCGCGACGTCCGCCTTGCTTTGCGAGTCGGCGTTGATCGGCACCACCTTGTACTTGCCGGCAATGCCGCCGCGCTCGTTGACGAGATCGATGGCGATCTGGCAGCCGATCGAGCAGGCGACCGAGCCGCCGGCGGCGAATGGCCCGGACAGGTCATAGATGACGCCGATCCGGACCTCCTCGGCCTCGGCTCTGGCGAGACGCCCGCCGAGGCTCAATGTGGCGGCAGTTGCAGCGGAATTCTTTAAAAGCGATCGACGTGAGGTCGCCATGGTGTGTTCCTCCCCTGGCTCCCGGTTCTATGGCCGGTTTTATTGTAATGAGACTTGCAGTATTTGGAGATCGGACCGGAATGTCAACGCGCGTCGACCGATCTGCGGGTGATTTTACAAGCTGCGAAAGTCATCATCCAACGCAGCCTGAACGCGCGCCATGACGCCGTCCCATCTGCGTGTCTCATCCTGACGAAACAGGCGGGCCGTCGGATACCACGGGCTGTCGGCGCGATCGAGCTGCCAGCGCCAGTCCGGCGTGAACGGCAACAATAGCCAGAGCGGTTTTGCCAGCGCGCCGGTGAGATGAGCGACGCTGGTGTCGACGGAAATGACGAGGTCCAGATTCGCGATCAACGCCGCGGTGTCGGCGTAGGACTTCAGCTCCTTGCCGAAATGCAGGATGTCGCTGCCTTGCAGCACGGGCGCGTCGTCTTCGCGCACGTCTTGCAGCAAACTGACATAGGTTGCATCGAAACCCGCCAACGGTATCAAGAAAGAGCTGAGCCTGATGGATCGGTTGTGATCGTTGTCGTGCGATGGCCGGCCGGACCAGGCGAGGCCGATTCTCGGCCGATGTTTCGGCCCCAAGCGATCGTTCCAATCCATCACCGCCTGCGGCGATGCCCGCAGATAGGGCGTTTGCGACAGTATGGTCACCAACCCGGCTCCGAGCGCCAGCGGCAGGCTCAGCAATGGGCAATGCAAGTCGAAATCGGGTAGCGGTTCGCCGGTCGTCACGAATTGCGCCACGCCGGGCAGTGTGCTCATCAGCGCGCGCAACGGCTCGTAGACTTCCAGGATCACGCGCGCGCCCCGCTCGGCGACGAGCGGTACGTAGCGGCAGAATTGAATCATGTCGCCGAACCCTTGCTCGGCATGGAGCAGGACGGTCTTGCCCTCGAGCTCGTTCGCTCCGAACAACTGCGGTTGCGAGAAACTGCGCTTTGCGTTTCTTTGCCGTACGGCAATCCAGGCCCAATCAAGTTTTTGCCAGCCGCGTTCGAAGTCGCCGATCAGCATTCGCCACATCGCTTCGTGACCGTGGGCCTCAGCGTAATCTGGCTGTAGCGCGATTGCGCGATCGTAGCTCGCCAGGGCCTCCTCGAATCGTCTCAGCTCACACAGTGAGTCGCCCTGATCGACGAAGGCCTTGGCATAGCCCGGCCGCACGGCAAGCGCGCGGTCGTAGCTCGCCAGTGCTTCCTCGAACCGATTCAAGCCGTGCAGCGCGACGCCCCGATTGGCGAGCGCCTCGACAAAATCCGGTCGAAGCGCGAGTGCGCGCTCGTAGCTCGCCAGGGCTTCCGCGAACCGCTTCAACTTGTGCAGGGCGTTGCCGCGATTGTAGTGCGCCTCGGTATAGTCCGGTCGCAGCGCCAGCGCACGATCGTGGCTTGCCAGCGCCTCATCGAACCACATCAACTCTTGCAAGGTGCTGCCACGATTGGTGTGTGCCTCGGCTAAGTCCGGCCGCAGCGCGAGCGCGCGATCGTGGCTTGCCATCGCCTCATCGAAGCGCTTGAGCGCGTGCAGCACGTTGGCGCGATTGGCGTGTGCATCGGCAAAATCCGGGTGAATGGCAACGGCGCGGTCGTAGCTCGCCAACGCCTCATCGAACCGCTCGAGCCCATTCAAGATGTCGCCACGGTTGGCATGCGCCTGCACATAATCCGGCCGCACGGCAACCGCGCGATCGTAGCTTGCCAACGCTTCCTCGAACCGCCGCAGCTCTTTGAGGGCGTTGCCCCGACCAAACAGCGCTTCGGCGTAGTCCGGCAACAGCTTAAGCGCGCGGTCGTAGCTTGCCAGTGCGTCTTCGAAACGCTTCAGCTCCCTGAGCGCGATGCCGCGACTGTTCAGGGCGGGAATATTATTGGGATTTATCTCGAGCGCGAGATCTATGTGCCGCAGCGCCTGGGTGTGCTCGCCGCGCTGATGAAAAACGATGCCCAGCAGGTGCAGGCTGTCGAAATGATCGGGCTGGATTGCGAGAATTCGATTGTAGGTCTGTTCCGCCTCCGCCAGCCGCCCGGCTTGATGCAGCGCGAACGCTTCGACCAACAATGACGTTGTCTCGGACACTCATCAATCCCGGGCTTGTGAGATACGGGTGCGGCGGCGTGACACGGCCCAGGATACGGCCCATGACAACCGTGTGCGCCAAAGGGTAGGTTACATATATCGGCCGGCACCGGCGGGTGCTGCAACAAAAAAGTGGAGGACGCTTTGAACGGGGAGGGTATTTTGGCGCGGCTGACGGCAGCCGTTGTGATCTTAACGGCGATCCTCGCGCTCGGAATGTCCGGTCCGGTCGCGGCCGACGATTACCCGAGCCGCCCCATCATCCTGGTCATTCCGCTGCCGCCCGGCGGCACCAACGACATCATGGCGCGCTCGGTCGCCGACAAGATGAGCGCGGCGCTCGGCCAGCAGATCGTCATCGAGAACCGCAATGCCGGCGGCAGCGGTACCGTCGGCACGCGTCAGGTCGCCCACGCCACGCCCGACGGCTACACCATCATCCTCGGCTACACCTCGACCTTGGCGACGGGCCCCAACCTCTACAAGAACGTCGGCTACGATCCGCACAAGGATTTTGCGCCGATCGGCCTGATCGCGTCGGCGCCGGCGCTGTTGCTGGTGCACAAGGATTTACCGGTTCACACCGTCGGCGAGCTGATCGCCGTAATGAAAAGTTCCAAGGAGCCCTATCAGGTCGGTACGCCCGGCCTCGGCACGGTCAATTACCTGGCCTCGGTGCTGTTCGCGCAACAGGCCGGCGTCAAGGTCGAACAGATTCCGGAGAAGGGCTCGAACCCGCTGAACACCGATTTGATGGGCGGCTTCGTCAAGGTCGGCTTCAATCCCATTCCGGTGTCGCGCGCGGCGCTCGACGGCGGCTATATCCGCGCGCTCGCGGTCACCTCGGCCAAACACTCCACCCTGATGCCGCAACTGCCGACGCTCGCCGAATCCGGACTGTCCGGCTTCGACGCGACATTGAGCTACGGCTTGCTGGCGCCTGCCGGCACGCCGCGGCCGATCATCGAGCGGCTGAACAAGGAGCTGCGCGCCGCGCTCGCCATGGAAGACGTGCGCAAGCGCATCATCTTCGAAGGCGGCGAGCCCGAATCGACCACGCCCGAAGAACACGCCGCGATCATCGACCGCGAAGAGACCAAATGGTCCACGGTCATCCACGGCGCCGGCATCACGCTTGGCGAGTGAACGACAAAGACAGTAAAGCCGCAGCAGGCACGCAATCGGGAGATACCATGACAAAGCTCACCAAGGCATCGGGCCCGTCGCGCCGCGGGGTTGTCAAAGCCGCCGGCGCGCTGGCCGCCGGCATCGCCGCGCCGGCACTGTTGCGCGTGCGCCCGGCCTATGCCGCCTATCCGGACCGCACCGTGAAGATCGTGGTCGCCAATACGCCGGGCGGTCCGTCCGACATCGTCGGTCGTCTGGTCGCCGCAGGGCTCCAGCAATCGACCGGTAAGACCTTCATCATCGAGAACCACGGCGGCGCCGGCGGCAATATCGGTATGGAATATGCCGCGCGCTCCGAACC
Organism: Xanthobacteraceae bacterium; assembly: GCA_049584715.1. GTDB lineage: Bacteria > Pseudomonadota > Alphaproteobacteria > Rhizobiales > Xanthobacteraceae > BOG-931. The sequence goes on along the minus strand of JBAUYI010000190.1, from coordinate 10,017 downwards.
GGACGGCTACACGATTCTGCTCGCGACCAACGCCTATTCGATCAACTACGGCCTTTACAACGCGATCCCCTACGATCCGTTCAAGGATTTCGTGCCGGTCTGCGAATTGGGCGGCTCGCCGAACATTTTCGTGGTGAAATCCGATCTGCCGGCCAAGACCATGAAGGAATTCATCGCGCTCGCCCGCGCCAATCCGGAAAAATTCAATGCGTCGACGTCGCCGATCGGCACCACGCCGCAACTGCAGTTGGAGGTGCTGAAAAGCCGCGAAAATCTGCCGAAGCTGGAATCGGTGGTGTTCAAGGGTGGCGGCGACGCCATCGAAGCGCTGCTCGCCGGCACCGTGCAGATGTGCTCGGGCTCGCTGGCGCCGTCGCAGCCGCATATCAAATCGGGCGCGTTGCGGGGGCTCGCGATCTGCGCCGAGCAGCGCTGGTCCGATCTGCCGGACGTGCCCACCATGGCCGAGGCCGGCTACAAGGATTTCGTCTTTGCGGTCGACGCCGTGCTATTGGCGCCGGCCAAGACGCCGCCGGCCAATGTCAAATGGCTGGAGGCGGAGACGTTGAAGGTTCTGGTCACGCCGGAGATGAAAGACAAGTTCTTCCAGGCCGGCTTCTTCGTGCGCGCCAAGGGCGCCGACGAGGCCTGGGCGCGCGTGACCAAGGAGATCACCCTGTTCAAAGAGGTCATCGATCAGGCCGGCATCAAGAAGCTGTAGCGGCCTTCGGCGCGCCATGAAAGGCGGCGAGCCGGAATCGACCACACCCGAGGAGCACGCCGCGATCATCGACCGCGAAGAGGCCAAATGGTCGACGGTCATCCACGGCGCCGGCATCACGCTACGCGAGTGAGAACGGTAACGACAGAAAAGCCGCGGCCAGCCTGAACAGGAGATTTCCGTGACAAAACTTACCAAGGCATCGGGCCCGTCGCGCCGTGGGATCGTCAAAGCTGCCGGCGCGCTTGCCGCCGGCATCGCCGCGCCGGCGGTGTTGCGCGTGCGCTCGGCCTACGCCGCTTATCCGGACCGCCCCGTCAAATTCGTGGTCGCCAACACGCCGGGCGGCCCGTCGGATATCGTCGCGCGTATCGTCACGGCGGCGCTCGATCAATCGACCGGCAAGACCTTTATTGTCGAGAACCGCGGCGGTGCCGGCGGCAATATCGGCACGGAATATGTCGCGCGCGCCGAGCCGGACGGCTACACCATCCTGCTCGCCACCAACGCCTATTCGGTGAATTACGGGCTCTATAACCAGCTGCCCTACGACCCGTACAAGGATTTCGTCGGCGTCAGCGAGCTCGCGACCTCGCCCAACACCTTCGTGGTGCGTTCCGAGCTGCCGGCAAAGACGATGAAGGATTTCATCGCGCTGGCCCGCGCCAATCCGGAAAAATACAACTGCGCCACGCCGCCGATCGGTACCACGTCGCAATTACAGCTCGAACTGCTCAAGATCCGCGAGAAACTGCCTAAACTTGCCGATGTCGTGTTCAAGGGCGGTGGTGACGCCATCGCGGCGCTGCTCGCCAGCACCACGCAGCTCAGCTCCGGCTCGCTGCCCCCGGCCTTGCCGCATATCAAGGAGGGCACGCTGCGCTGCCTTGCCGTCACCGGCGATACCCGCTGGCCCGATCTTCCGGACGTGCCGACCATGGAGGAGGCCGGCTACAAGGACTTCGTGTTCGCGGTCGATTGTGTTCTGCTGGCGCCGGCCAAGACGCCGCCCGAGACCATCAAATGGCTGGAGGCGGAAACGCTGAAGGTGCTGGTATCGCCGCACACGAGCAGCAAGCTCGTCACAGCCGGATTTCAGGTGCGGGCCAAGGGCGCCGCGGCCGCCTGGACGCGGGTGATGAAGGAGATCGATATGTTCAAGCAGATCATCGATCAGGCCGGCGTCCCAAAGCTTTAGGCATCGTGACATTGCCGATACCCATTCGTATCCTTGGCGCGACCGTCGCCGCAGCGATTGTCGCCTTCGCCGCAATCACGATCGGCTGCCAGCATCGCGCCGAGGCGGCCGATTATCCGGCGCGGCCGATCACCTTGATCGTTCCTTATCCGGCCGGCGGCGGTAATGACGTGATCGCGCGCCTCGTCGCCGCCAAGATGAGCCAAAACCTCGGCCAGCCCATCGTCATCGAAAACCGCGGCGGCGCCGGCAGCACCATCGGTACCCGCGATGCCGCCCGCAGCGCACCCGACGGTTACACGCTCTTGATCGCCACGAGCTCGTTGGCGATCAATCCATCGCTCTATCCCGATGCCGCTTACGATCCGAAAAAGGATTTTGCGCCGATCGGTTTGATTGCGACGAGCCCGAATTTCGTGCTGGTGAATCCTGCGGTGCCGGCGCATTCGGTCGCCGAACTGATCGCGCTCGCCAGGAAAGACCCGGGCAAGCTCGACTTCGCCTCAACCGGAACCGGGACCAGCACGCATCTTGCGGCCCAGTTGTTTGCCATGATGGCCGACGTCAAGTTCACCGCGGTTCCCTACAAGGGCGTCGCGCCGGCCATCACCGATCTTCTGGGCGGGCAAGTGGCGCTGATGTTCTGCCCGATGGCGAGCGTGGTCGGTCAGGTGCGCGGCGGCACTTTGCGGGCGATCGCGGTCACCGGCGCCAGGCGCTCGCCGCTGTTTCCGGACGTGCCGACCGTCGCCGAAGCAGGGCTGCCCGGCTATGCGGCGGAGCTGCACTACGGCCTCGTGGCGCCGGCCGGCACGCCGCCGGGGGCAATCGCCAAACTCAACGCCGCGCTCAATAATGCGCTGGCCGATGGCGACATCCGGCAACGGCTTGCCGCCGACGGCACCGAGGTGCTGCCGGGAACGCCGGACGCCTATGCCGCAGATATAGCGAATGAGGAAGCCAAATGGGGCGCCATCATCAAACAGACCGGCGTGACCGCACAATGAGGCGACCATGAACTTCGATTACACCGACGAACAAAAGCAATTCGCCGAATCGGTGCGGCGCTTCGCGCACGATCATCTCGCCGCCGGCGCGCTCAAGCGCGCGCACGATCCGCGGTTCCCCTACGACGTGGCGCAGCTCATGGCCAAGCAGGGCCTGATGGGCATCGCGCTGCCGGAGCACGACGGCGGGCAGGGCGGCACATTGATGGATGCGGTGATCGCCATCGAGCAGGTCGCCGCGGTGTGCCCGCGCAGCGCCGATGTGGTGCAGTTCGGTAATTTCGGTCCGATCCGCGTTTTTGCCGAATACGGCACCGAGGCGCAGAAGAAGCGCTGGCTCGGGGAACTCCTGGCCGGCCGCATGGTCATGAGTCTCGGCATGACCGAACCCGATGCCGGCTCCGCGGTGACCGATTTGAAAACCAGCGCGCGGCCGGATGGCTCGCACTACATCATCGACGGCAGCAAGGTGTTTTCCACCTTCAGCCCGGACGCGGAGATTTTTCTCATCTACGTGCGCTTCGGGCCCGGCCTCGGCGGCATCGGCTCGGTGCTGATCGAGCGCGGCGCACCCGGCTTCACCATCGCGGCGCCATCGGAATTCATGAGCGGCGAGGAATGGTGCGAGTTGCATTTCGCCGATTGCCGTATTCCGGCGGAGAACGTGCTGCTCGGTCCTGGCGGCTTCAAGAAGCAGATGGCCGGTTTCAATGTCGAACGGCTCGGCAATACGGCGCGCGCGCTGGCCTGCGGCCGCTACGCTTTTACGGCGGCGCGCGACTACGCGGCGACGCGCGAGCAGTTCGACCGGCCATTATGCGAGTTCCAGGGCTTGCAGTGGAAATTTGCCGACATGGCGCTCAAGCTGGAGAGCGCGCAGCTTCTGCTTTATCGCGCCGCGACCCACGCCGATAACGGCCTGCCGTCGGCCTACGAGACGGCCATCGCCAAAGTGGCGTGCAACCAGGCCGGCTTCGAAGTGGCGAGCGAGGCGGTGCAGATCATGGGCGCCGTGGGCTTTTCCCGCGAGACGCTGGTGGAATATTGCATGCGCCGCACCCGCGGCTGGATGATCGCCGGCGGCTCGGTGGAGATTTTGAAGAACCGCATCGCCGAGCAGGTGTTCGACCGCCGCTTCGACCAGCGCAAGCGCCAGCCGACCGCGGCGGAGTGACGGGTCGTCAGTTGCGGCCGTACTGGTCGGTGAGACGCTCGATGTCGTCTTCGCCGAGATAGTCGCCGACCTGAACCTCGATCAGTTCGAGCGGCATCGGGCCGGGATTGGCCAGGCGATGGACGCCGCCGACCGGGATGTAGATCGATTCGTTTTCGGCAATGGTGCGGATGTCCGATCCGATGGTGACTTCGGCCGTCCCGCGCACCACGACCCAATGTTCGGAACGTTTGAAGTGCTTTTGCAGCGACAGGGCGGCGTTCGGCTTCACGACGATGCGCTTGACCTTAAAGCGCGCGCCGGCGTCGACGCCCTGGTAATAGCCCCACGGCCGGTAAACCCGCAGATGCGTCACCGCCTGTTCGCGGTTCTGCGCCTTGAGTTGCTCGACCAGGTCTTTGACCTGTTCGGCCTTGTCGCGCGAGGTCACCAGCACCGCGTCCGGCGTCGCCACCACGACGAGGTCGTTCACGCCGACCACGGCGGTGAGGATCGCTTCGTCGGAGTGAGCGAGGTTGTTGCGGCTGTCGCGGAAGACAACGCAGCCCGTGGCGGCATTGCCGTCGGCGTCGTGGCCCAGCGCGTCCCAGACCGCGCTCCAGCTGCCGATGTCCGACCAGCCGCAATCGACCGGCACCACGGCGGCGCGCTCGGTGCGTTCCATCACCGCGTAGTCGATGGATTTTTTCGGCGCCTGCGCGAACGCTTCGGCCGGCAGGCGCAGGAAATCGAGATCCTTCGTCATGCCGGCGACGGCGGCCTTCGCGGCCTTGGCGATGTCCGGCTCAAAGCGCGCGATCTCGCCCAGCATCACATCGGCGCGGAACAGGAAATTGCCGCTGTTCCACAGATAACGGCCGGCAAGGTAGCGGCTTGCGGTCGCGGCATCCGGTTTCTCGACGAAAGAGTCCACCGCATACGCCGTCCCGCCGCCGAGCTTGGCGCCGGGCCGGATATAGCCGTAATTGGTCGCCGGGAACGTCGGATGGATGCCGAAGGTGACGATCCGGCCGTCGGCTGCGGCAGTGACCGCTTCACGGCACGCGCGGATAAAGGCCTCCGGGTCGCGCACCACGTGATCGGCGGCAAGCACGATCACGGTCGAAGCCGGATCGCGTGCGGCGGCGAGCACCGCGGCGACGCCGACCGCCATCGCGGAGTCGCGGCGCATCGGCTCGATCACGATGTCGCCTGCGATATCGCAGGCGCGCATCTGCTCGGCGACGATGAAACGGAAATCCGAATGGGTGATGACGATCGGCCGGTCGAATATCGCCGCGTCACCGATACGGCCGAGCACTTGTTGAAACGTCGAGCGCGCTTCGACCAGCGGCACGAACTGCTTGGGCATGCTCTCGCGCGACACCGGCCACAGCCGCGTGCCCGCTCCGCCGCACATGATCACCGGTATCAAGAGACGGCTGCCCATCGCCCGCTTTTCGGTTTTGCCGCCGCTGGTTTCTAGACCATGATCCGATCAAATTGAATCGGATCATGGTCTAGTTTTTTGGTTGGAGCATGATCTTTTCGGAAAACCGGCGTCCACTTTTCCGGATCATGCTCTAGCACACAACCGCGCGGCGGTGTGAGCGCAACGTGCCGTTCACGCGGTGGCCGGCTGCTGCGCCGGCGCATTCGGATTGCGATAGGCGCTCAGCACGCCCTCGAATTCGCCAAAAGCCATGAGGTTGCCGTGACTGAGCCAGGCGGCCTTGTTGCACAAGCGGCGCAGCGTCTCGTCCTGATGCGAGGCGACAATCAGAATGCGCGACCGCTCGACGAGCTGCAGCAGGCGCGCGAAGGCCTTCTTGAAGAAGCCGGAATCGCCGACGCCGATGGCTTCGTCGATCAGCAGGATTTCCGGATCGCGGATGGTGGCGATGGCAAACGCCAGCCGCAGCAGCATGCCGTTGGAATAGGTGCGCACCGGCACTTTCAGGAAATCGCCAAGCTCGGTGAATGCGACGATGTCGTCGGTGCTGTTTCTGATTTGCGCCCGCGACATGCCCCAGATGGTGCCGGCAATCTGGATATTTTCCATGCCCGTGGCATCCATGCTCATGCCCAGCGTGGTATCGAACATCGGCGACACCTTGCCGATGACATGGACCATGCCGCTGGTCGGCGGATAGACGTGGGAGATCACCCGCAACAGCGTGCTCTTGCCGGCGCCGTTGTCGCCGACCAGCGCGACACGGTCGCCGTCATGGGCTTCGAAGTCGAAATTCTTCAGCGCGCTCACCGTCAGGTGGGCGCCGGATCGGGCAAAGGGCCCGCCGATGGTGCGCCCGAGCAACGCCTTTTTCAGCGACGCCGTCTTGACGTCGAAGATCGGAATATCCACGCCGACGTTTTTGAGGAATATGCTGGCCACGTCGTTCTCTTCAATCAGATCCAAAAGACGATGCGCCGCGACGCCCGCACCATCAGCGCCACCGCGAGCACCGTGCCGACGATCGCCAGGCCGATCGCGGCGAGCCACGAATGCAGTCCGGCAAACTCGCCGAGCAACGGCGCGCGCGTGATCTCGATGAGGTGATAGGCCGGATTGACCTCGGCGACGATTCTGGCGTCGCCCAGCGAACTGATCGGCCACATGATCGGCGTGGCGAACATGCCGAGCTGGAAGGCAGTGCCGATGATCGGCTGGATGTCGCGATAGCGCGTGCTCAGGATGGCGACGACCGTCGTCAGCCACATCAGGTTCACGCAGACCAGGATGAGGCCGGGTATGGCCAACAGCATCGCCCAGTCCGGTTCGACCTTGAAGACGATGGCGACGGGTATGTAGATGACGATGGTGTGCAGAAATATGATGAAATTCCGCCACACCATACGCAGCACATAAACCGAATAGGGCAGCTTGATCTGCTTGATGATGCGGCTGCTATCGGTGAACGCGATGCAGCCGTCGTTGACGGCTGCCGACATGAAGCCCCAGACGATATAGCCGACCGTAAGGTACGGCATGTAATGCTGGAGCTCCATGTGGAACAGACGGCTGTAGATGATGCCGAGCAGCAGGATGAAGATGCCGGTGCTCAGCGTGATCCAGAACGGTCCCAGCACCGAGCGGCGATAGCGCTGGCGGATGTCGTCCCAGCCCATGATGACCCAGACCGGCCAGACGCGGAATCCGGCCACGATCTCTTCGGAGATCGTGCGTGCGATCCTGGCTTTGAGAGTCAGATTCGACAGCGACACAAAGTCGACGGGGGAGGCGGCCGTTGCTGTCATCGAGGGCGCGTCTTTAACTTGCGTCAGCATTGCAGAATCGACGACCTTCAGAGGGTAAAGCCCCGGTCAGGCGTCGCCCGGCGCCGGCGCCGCCGTCATACCGGGTATTTGCCCAGACCGAAAGCGCAAAGCGAGGCGCAGGCGGCGCATCGCCAGCATCGTGCGGAACAGCGCGAACAGCGACGTCGGCCGCAGCCGATACCATAGCCGGGCCAGGATCACCAAGCGCGCCAGGTTCCGCTGCGGCCACGCCAAAATCGACTCCAATTCGGCCTTCTCGGCGGCGGAACGCGCGCCCAGTTCGAGGACGACCGGCCGCGCGATCGGATCGGCCTGGAGCGCCAGACGGCACGCGGCGAACCGCCAGCGGTTGCGGAACGCGTCGGCGTACCAGGAGGGAAAGCCGGGATCGGCGGCGATCAGGGTGGGAACAACGTCGAGAATGTATTTGGTGCGTTGCAGGTCGAGCGCAGTCTGTCGCGAGACGCTGTCGGGGAACACCATCCAGGCGGCGACGATGTCCGGCTCGAACAGGAAGCCATACTTCAACGCCACCTTGCGCGCGATGAAGCCGTCGGCGAAAGAGCCGAGCCGCGCATCGAAGCTGCCGGCCCAGGTGACGCAATCGCGGCGGAAGATCGCGCTGCCGGTGAGGATCCAATTGTCGGTCGAGCGCAGCAGGTCTTGCACGCCGGCGGCTTCGATCCGCCCGGCGCGCAACCGCGGCCGCACCGCCGGCCGCACCGCGAACGGCCGGTTGTTGCCGCCGTCGATCAGCATCGCTTCGCCGCAAAACAGGCCCATGTCGGGATTGGCCTCGAGCAGGCGCAGCGCCAGCGCGAAAAAGCCGGGGAAAACCCAATCGTCCGACGCTGCGAAGTAGACATATTTGCCGCGCGCCGCCTCCAAACCGCGCTGCAGGGTTGGGATCACGCCGACGTTGTTCGGATTGCGCAACAGGCGGATCGCCGGCGCCGTGGCGGCAATCCGCTCGATGACGGCAACGCTGTCGTCGGTCGAGCCGTCGTCTATGACGATGATCTCGTCCGCGGCGCGCTCCTGGCCCAGCAGCGCCGCCAAGGCGCGGCCGATGAATTTCGCATGATTGTAATTCGGCAAGACCACGGAAAGGGTGGGGGGCATGGCGTGGCCATTTCTCACCCCATTCTCGCCTGGGCCGGACGGATGCGAGGATAATCGTTCGGCCACCGGCGAAGGGCTCCCTATGCCGCGAAATCCGGCACCATGATCGACTCGCTGTCGGGTCAGGGCAGGATTTTAAACAGAAAACTTGCGCGACACTATCGGCGACTATTGACAGAATCTGCAGGCGGGGGCGGAATTGCGCCGCGAATGCACGCTCGCAAAGTGATTCTGTGTGTCGGTGTTGGTATTGGTATTAGTGTCAGTTGCAGGCAGGTCGGTAGCCCGGAGCGAATACGTCCGGGAGCGAATGTGTTCGAAAATGCCTCTGCCAGAGGCTTCAGCCATTAAACAAAAGGGATGCAGGGTTTAATGGAAACCGCTCGAATGTCGGATCACGATCGTTTGGATCGGATGGAACGTAAGCTCAACAGGATTGGCAAATACGTTCTCTTCGGCATTGCTTTGTTCACGGTCCTGCTGGCCGTTGAAATGCAAAGGATGTCGAGCGACATATTTTTCGGTTATGGCCGATTCGCCCTGTGGTCGTTCATCGGCGTCATGACCGTCATGCTTCTGGTGGCCCGCACCCCGTTCCGCGATTAGCCGCCCATTCGGCTGCGTGACGCGAGCGCGACCGTATGCTTGCGATATCTTCAATCTTTTTTGCCGCAACTCAGCGCGAAGACGTGCTGGGCGTTCGGCTGGATGCCCGGCTGGGCGACGTCATCGACCATCGAGAACATGAATACGTTTTGAAAAAAGCGCTCCATGAGGGCTTTCAGCTCCGCACCGGTGCGCCGATGAATCCTGGCTCGACCGCGGGCAGATCGCGGATGGCCGGCGGCGAGACCATCGGCTTGTGGCGGCTCTTGCGAAAGCGCCGGGTGCCCCTGCGTTGACCGGCAGGCAAAGTCCTGTCGGTCAAGGTCCTGTCGGTTAAAGTCCTGTCGGCTCAATGGAGCCGCGATGGCAGCGGACGTCTCGGCGCCGGGGGCGTGCCGATCGCCCGGTGGATTGTCGGCCCTGGCGCCGTACGACGGACTGCCGATGAGCAGAAAATCGAAGTCGCGCGACAGCGAGTCGCGCAAGTTGCGGACAAAAATATCCTCCTCGTCGCGGGAAATGTATTGCAGGAAGTCGACGCAGTAGACCGAATCGGCCTGTCGCGACAGGGGCTTCGAGATGATGTCGTGCAGCCGCGCTTCAAACCTCCAGTCATCCTGAAAGCGCCATTGTAAGTCACCGACGACCAGCGGTCGGGGGTCGAACAATGTCATTTTTCGCGACTGCTGCAGGATCAGCCGCGTCCCGGTCGGGCTGGCGCAGCCGTATTCGGCGACGTCGTGCCGGACACCCAATACCGCGGCAATGAACCGATAGTGCGCCAGATGCGAGGCCAATCGGGCTTCGTCATCCTGCCACAGGCGGCTCGCCCGCAAGCTCTGCGTCGGCAAGCCAACCGGCATTTGCAGGTCTTCGCTGGGCGCCGGCGGGCGCTGCGCCGCTGCCAGGCCGGCGCGCGCCAGCGCCGCTT
>JBAUYI010000189.1:0-13203 GCA_049584715.1 Xanthobacteraceae bacterium | reverse complement strand
GGCATGCTGGTGGAGATGATGCGCGAGGACGGCGTGTGGGGCGAGGCTTGACCGGCCATGGTTGATGAGTGATGGCTGATTAGATATGGCGTGGCTCAAAGACGAGAAGCAGCGCACATTGTCGTCGCGGACCTGGCTCGAGCGTCAGCTCCGCGATCCTTACGTGATGCGCGCCAAGCGCGAAGGCTTTCGCTCCCGCGCCGCCTATAAGCTCGCCGAAATCGACGACAAATATCGCGTGATCAAACCGGGCGCGCGCGTCGTCGATCTCGGCGCCGCGCCCGGCGGCTGGAGCGAGATTGCCGCGCGGCGCGTCGGCACGGGCGGCCGCGTCATCGCGCTCGATATCCTCGACATGAAACCGATCGTCGGCGTCGAATTCCTAAAACTCGACTTTCTCGACGAAGCGGCGCCGGAGCAACTGAAGGCCATGCTCGGCGGTAAAGTCGACGTGGTGCTCTCCGACATGGCGGCGAACGCCACCGGCCACCGCAAGACCGATCACCTGCGCATTATGGCGCTCGCCGAAGCCGCAGTGCAGTTTGCGCGAGAGGTGCTGGCCAAAGGCGGCACGTTCGTCTGCAAGGTGCTGCAGGGCGGCACCGAAACCACATTGCTTGCCGAGCTCAAGCGCGATTTTGCGACGGTCAAACACGTCAAGCCGCCGGCGAGCCGCAGCGATTCGGCGGAGCTTTATCTGCTCGCGCGCGGCTTTCGCGGCACTCAGGACCGTTGATCCACCAATTCCGCCTGCACCGCCTTACGGCCCGAGAGTTCCTCGCCGGCGTCGGGTGCGAGACGGTAGAAGATCAGGGCGGCGGTCGCCGCCAGCGCGCCGATCACAAGAAACGCCGGCGGAAAATCCACGGCGCTCATCGCCGTTTCATGGCGCAGCCGCAGCGTCATCTCGACCACCAGCGCGCCGACGGCGACGCCGGTCGAGAGCGATAATTGCTGCGCGGCGGCGGTGAGCGCGGTGGCGCGGCTCATCAGCGGCGGCTCGATCTCGGCATAGGCGATGGTGTTGATGCTGGTGAATTGCAGCGAGCGGAAGAAGCCGCCGGACAACAAGATCGCGATCATCGCCCAGAACGGCATGCCGGGCACGAAGGTCGCGCAGGCCATGAGGAAGACGCTGCTGATCAGGCTGTTGTAGAGCAGCACGTTGCGGTAGCCGAGCCGCTTGAGCACGCCGGCGACGGCGGCCTTCATGAACATCGAGCCGAGCGCGCTGGTGAAAGTGATCAGGCCGGATTGAAACGGCGTCAGGTGGAAACCGATCTGCAGCAACAGCGGCAGCAGGAAGGGCAGCGCTCCGACGCCGAGCCGGAACAGGAAGCCGCCGACGATGCTGGCGCGAAACGTGGGCAGCTTGAGCAGGTTGAGATCGAGGATCGGCTCGGGCGCGCGGCGGGCGTGGAACACGTAGGCGATCGTGGACATAGCGCCGACACCGAGCAGCAAGGCAACCACGCTCACCGGCAGGAAGTCGAGGCCCATCACGGAAAGCCCGAAGGCAAGTCCGCCGATGCCGAGGCCGGACAGAACGAAGCCTAAGAAGTCGAACGGGCGGCGCCGCTCGACCTGTACGTTGGGAATGAAGCGCGTTGCCGCGACGATGCCGACCAGCCCGATCGGCACATTGATCAAAAAAATCCAATGCCATGACGCGTAAGTGGTGATGAAGCCGCCGAGCGGCGGGCCGCAGATCGGGCCGATCAGCGCCGGTATGGTGACGAGCGACATGGCGTTGAGCAGCTGGCGCTTGTCGACGCTGCGCACCATGATCAGCCGGCCGACCGGCGTCATCATCGCGCCGCCCATGCCTTGGACGATGCGGGCGATGACGAATTCCTCCAACGAATGCGATGCCGCGCAGCCGATCGAGCCGAGGATGAAGACGCCGATGGCGATGCGGAACACGTTGCGGGCGCCGAAGCGGTCGGCGGTCCAGCCGCTCGCCGGAATGCAAATGGCGAGCGAGAGGAGATAAGAGGTGACTGCGAGTTTCAGCGCCAGCGGGTTGGTGCCCAGCGCGCGCGCAATGGCCGGCAGCGAGGTGGCGATCACCGTGGAGTCCATGTTTTCCATGAACAGCGCCACGGCGACGATCAGCGGCACGACGCGGTCGTTGCGCTTCGACTGCATGTGCGGTTCTATTGGCTTTTCGGTGGGCCGGCTTTTTGAAGCCGTTGCAGACCGTCGGCCGGCTGCTGGAATTTCGGGTCGAGCTTGAGCGCCTGGCGGAAGTCGGCGATCGCCCCCTCGGTATCGCCCATCTTTTCGCGGATCAGGCCGCGCGTCGAAAATGCGCTCGCCAAATGGTCATCGATGTCGATGGCGCGATTGGCATCGGCGAGCGCATCGGCGCTCTCGCCGGCGAGATAGTGGGCCCAGGCGCGGTTGTAATAGGCGAGCGCGGCGTTCGGCGACAGCGAGATGGCCAGCGTGTAGTCGGCCATGGCGGCGACGAGGTCGAGCCGGTCGCGCTTGGCATTGCCGCGGTTGATATAGGCGTCGGCCAAACGCGGATCGAGTTTTATCGCTTGATCAAGATCGGCCAGCGCGCGGTCGGTCTCTCCTTTGGCGGCCCAGGCGCTGCCACGATTGTTATAGGCCGCCGCCGTCGGGTTGAGCTTGATCGCCTGGTCGTAATCGGCAATGGCGCGATCGGGATCGCCTTTGTGGCGCCAGCCAATGCCGCGATTGTAATACGCGGTGGCATAGGTGGGGTCGATGCGCAGCGCCGCAGTGTAGTCGGCGATGGCGTGGCCGGGATCGCCCTTGTCGTCATAGGCATTGCCGCGATTGTTGTAGGCGACGGCGAATTGCGGGTTGAGCGCGATCGCCGCATCGTAGTCGGCGATGGCGCGGTCGAAATCGCGCTTCTGATAATAGGCATAGCCGCGCTCGTCGAAGGCTCCGGCCAGCCGCGGATTGAGACGCACCGCCTCGCTGAGATCGGCGACGGCGCGGTCGAGATCGCCGTTTCGGCGCAAGGCGAGGCCACGGTCGTAGCGAACATCGGCATTGTTCGGATCGAGGCGAACGGCCGCGTCGTAATCGGCCAGCGCCGCGTCGCGGTCGCTTTTGTCGGCATAGGCGTTGCCGCGATTGGCGTAGGCCAGGACGTTCTTGGAATCGAACTCGATCGCCGCAGTAAAATCGGCGATGGCGCGGTCGTAGTCCTTTTGCTGATACGCAACGAGGCCGCGGTTGTCGTAGGCGAGAACGAACTGCGGGGAGATCTTGATGGCGCGATCGAAATCGGCGGCGGCGTGGACGAAGTCGCCTTTGGCGCGCAACGCATCGCCGCGATTGTTGTAGGCCGCTGCCAGATTGGGATCGAGCCGGATCGCCTGATTGTAATCGGCGATGGCGCGGTCGAGATCGCCTTTTTGAAACCAGGCAATGCCGCGGTTGTTGATGGCCGAAGTATTTTTCGGATCGAGTTTTACCGCCTGGTCGTAATCGGCAATGGCGCGGTCGAGATCGCCCTTGTGGCGCAAAGCGAGGCCGCGATTGAAGTAGGCCGAGGCATAATTGGGCGACAGCCGGATCGCCTCGTTGTAATCGGCGATGGCGCGATCGCCGTCGCCCTTGCCGTCGTAGGCATTGCCGCGCGCCATGAACAGCCCGGCATCGGCAGGATCGAGCTTGATCGCCTGGTCGAAATCGGCGATGGCGCCGTCGAAATCGCGCTGCGCCAGCGCGAGGTTGCCGCGATTGCCGTAAGCGCGTGTGTAACCCGGATTGAGGCTGACCGCCTGGTCGAAATCCGAACGCGCGTTGGTCGGGTCGCCTTTGGCGCGGAACGCCATGCCGCGGTTGTCGTGCAGAATGGCGAGATTGACCGGCGGATAGCGGCCGGAATCGATCAGCGTCGTGCACGACGCGACGCGCTCCTCGACCGTCGCGCGCCACAGCCCGGTGCAGCGCCGCTCATCGGCGGAAAGGTCTTGGGCGGAAAGATTCTGCGCGCGCGCCGGAAGCACGGCGAGCAAGAGGATCGCGGCAATCGGCAACCAGCCCCGATCACGCCGCAGCGGCGGTGATTCTCGCATCAGAGTAATCTACTCTGCGCCCCCGCAGTGGACCAGCACAGGCGCTTCGGCCGCCTGCGGCATCGGACATCCCGCCCCGTAAAATCATCCCAAACGTTTCGCCGCTTCCGTAACCATGCTCAGGTCGGAATATTTCTTGGCGTCGATATCGTCTTTGAGGAAGCCGACCTGTTTCTGCAGTTGCAGGTTATTCTGCAACGCGGCGATGTTCGGCGTGCCGTTCGGATCGCGATATTGATCGCGTTCGCCGAATGCCCACGCCATGCGCGCCGGCGGCGCCTTGTTCAGCCGCGCCACGATGGCGACGGCTTCTTCGTGGTTCTGCGGGTCGGTGAACCAGCGCACCGCGCGCACCACGTCTTCCAGAAAATCGACCAGCGCCGCGCGGTTCTGCTGGATAAAGCCGGTGCGCGCCGTCCACATGGTGAGCTGGGTGATGCCGAACGCTTCCTTCTGCGTGAACAGCGTGCTCGAAATGTCGCGCAATTGCGGATCGAGCGAGAACGGCGGCACCGCGCTGATCAGGTCGGCTTTCTTCTCCGACAGCACCGCGCGCATGGCGGGGAAGGGCGCCTCGACGATGGTGTAGTCCTTGTTGGCTTCGAGGCCGTTCTTCCTCAGCATCGCCCGCATGGCGATGTCGACGGCGCTACCCATGGCGTTGGTGGCGAGCACCTTGCCCTTGAGGTCGGCCACGGATTTGACCGGCCCGTCCTTGAGCACCATGAACTCGTTCGAGCCATGGCCGGTGACGCCGTCCTGGATTTCGTCGCTGATCACGCGCAGGTCGTCCATATGGGCGTTCTGGATGGCAAGGCCGAAGGAGGAGAACGCCAGCGGCCCGATGTCGAGCTCGCCGGATGCCAGCGCGGTGATGACCGGCGGCGTGCCTCCGAAGCGCGTCGCCTCGGCGACGTAGGACTGGCCGTAGTGCTTGAGAATGTCCTTCTTCTCCAGGATAAGCGGCGCCAAGGAGGCCGGCACCACCACCCAGCCGACGCGAATCTTCACCGGCGCGGCCTGTGCGCGGGCCGGGCGGCTCCCGCTCGCCAGCGCGGTGCTCGCAGCCAAGGCGCCAAGGCTGAATTCGCGACGATTGAACCGGGTTTTCATGACGTTTCCACCTGTTTTCAGCCGTGATGGCTATTATTTATCGTCAAGGCGTGCTATCGACCGCCGCCAACCCAAAAGCGGGCCCACGAAGCGGGCGATCCAGTTGGGCGAGGGGATTTCAGTCCGCTCGTCCGCAAGGCGTCACCCCGAGGGCCGGCCCGCAATTTAGGCTACGCGGAGTTGGCAATGGCAGTGACTTCAAGAGACATACCGCGCGAAGCTTACACCTTCGACGACGTGCTGTTGAAGCCCGGCCTGTCCGACGTCCTGCCGTCGGACGTGGACATTCGGTCGCGCATCACGCGCAACGTTTTGCTCAATATCCCGATCCTCGCCTCCGCCATGGACACCGTGACCGAAGCCAACATGGCGATCGCCATGGCGCAGGCCGGCGGCATCGGCGTCATTCACCGCAATCTCGAGCCCGATATTCAGGCGGCGCAGGTGCGCCAGGTGAAGAAATTCGAATCCGGCATGGTGGTGAATCCCGTCACCATCCAGCCGGACGCCACGCTCGCCGACGCGCTGACGCTGATGCAGGAGCATCACATTTCCGGCATTCCGGTGGTCGAAGGCGGCGGCAACGGCCGCGCCGGCAAGCTCGTCGGCATCCTCACCAACCGCGACGTGCGCTTTGCCACCGACCGGCGGCAAAAGGTGTCCGAGCTGATGACCAAGGAGCGGCTGGTCACGGTGAGCGAGAGCGTCGGCCAGGACGAGGCCAAGCGCTTGCTGCATCAGCACCGCATCGAGAAGCTTCTGGTCGTCGATAACGACTACCGCTGCGTCGGCCTGATCACCGTGAAGGACATCGAGAAGGCGGTGGCCAACCCCAACGCCTGCAAGGACGAGCAGGGCCGGTTGCGGGTCGCCGCCGCCACGTCGGTCGGCGAAGCCGGTTATGCGCGGAGCGAAAGACTGATCGAAGCCGGCGTCGACCTCGTCGTCGTCGATACCGCGCACGGCCATTCCCGGCGCGTGCTCGAAACCGTCACCCGCATCAAGCGGATGTCGAATGCGGTGCAAGTGGTGGCGGGCAATATCGCCACCGCCGAAGGCGCCAAGGCGCTGATCGATGCCGGCGCCGACGCCATCAAGGTCGGCATCGGGCCGGGCTCGATCTGCACCACGCGCATCGTTGCCGGTGTCGGCGTGCCGCAGCTCACCGCGATCATGGATTCGGTCGAGGTGGCGAAAAAGAGCAATACGCCGGTGATCGCCGACGGCGGCATCAAATATTCCGGCGATCTTGCCAAAGCGGTGGCGTCCGGCGCCGATTGCGCCATGGTCGGCTCGCTGCTTGCCGGCACCGACGAAACGCCGGGCGAGGTTTTCCTGTTTCAGGGCCGTTCCTACAAAACCTACCGCGGCATGGGCTCGGTCGGCGCTATGGCGCGCGGCTCGGCCGACCGCTATTTCCAGCAGGAGATCAAGGACACGCTCAAGCTGGTGCCGGAAGGTATTGAGGGCCAGGTGCCCTACAAGGGGCCCGTGGCCAACGTGTTGCACCAGCTGATCGGCGGCTTGCGCGCCGCCATGGGCTATGTCGGCGCAAAAGATCTGACCGAGTTCCATGACAAGGCGGAATTCGTGCGCATCTCCGGTGCCGGCTTGCGCGAAAGCCACGTCCACGACGTCACGATTACCCGCGAGAGCCCGAATTATCCGAGCCGAAGCTAGGCCGTCATCTTATGTCTTGTTGAGGAACGCGGCGATCGCCGCGACCGTGGCGGCAGGCTGTTCTTCCATCAGCCAGTGACCGGAATTCGCGATCACCGCTGACGTGACATTCGCGGCGACAAACCGCAGGTCGTCGGCCATTGCCGCGCCGAACGATTTGTCCGCGCCAATGGCGAGCACCGGCATGGCCAATTTGCCCTTGGCGGCGAACTGCTTGTTGTCGATGGCGTCCTGGGTGAACGCGGCGAATTGATTGAACGCGCAATGCATGGCGCCCGGCCGCGCGTAAAGTTTCGCGTAGTGGCGCCGCGTCGATTCGCCGATCGACTTCGGATTGGCCGACAGCTCGTTCCAGAAGCGGTCGAGGTAAATCCGCTCGCGGCCCTTGACCAGACGCTCGACGTCGGGCCCGCGGAAATTGAAATGCCACAAAACCGGGCTGCGGATGATCTCGTCCCACGGGCCGATGCCTGGCAGCGGAGCGTCCATCGCCACCCAGCGGCTGATGCGGTCCGGATATTGCGCGGCAAGCGCGTAGCCCACCATGTTGCCGATATCGTGGGTGACGAGATCGGCTTTCTCGATTCCGAGCTTGTCCATCACCCGGGCAATGTCGGTCCCCTGGGTTTTCTTGTCGTAGCCGTCTTCCGGATGCGACGACAAACCCATGCCGCGCAAATCTGGAATCACGATCGTGTGCCCAGCCACTATTTCGGCCGCCAGCGGCGCCCACATGTCGCCGGTATCGCCAAAACCGTGCAGCATGACGACGGCTGGCCCCCGGCCGCCGGCGCGCACATAGATCGTCGCGCCATCGGTCTTGGTCTTTTCGGCGCGGAAATGCCGCCGATAGGGCTGGATGAGCGCAGCATTCGGCATGGTGATCACCAAAGTGGTTGTGACAACCGGCAAACGAAACGGCCATGCTAGCAGTTCAAGCGATAGGAATGAAAGCAACCCTGCAACGGCTTTTCTGGGGTCTAGCGCGGCCGCGGACCTGTGAATATTTCATGATCGTTGATCGACAAAGTGGTCTCGGCGGGAGTGAATGGCGGCGATGAAAAAGCCTTTGGCCGATCCATTTGCGGCTATCCGCGCCGCCACCGATGCGCATCGCGGGCGTCACGGCTGCGGCGCCTATCCGTATGACAACGGTCCGCTGCTGGCGGCGCTGGCAGCGGCGGCCAATGCGCGCCGCATCTTGGAATTGGGTACGGCGCTTGGCTACACCGCGCTGTCGTTTGCATCCGGCGCACCGGACTCGACCGTCGACAGCATCGAGCGCGATCCCGAACACGTGCAGCTTGCCCGCGACAACATCGCGGGCGCCGCGCTCGACCATCGCATCACCGTGCACGAAGGCGACTTCGCCGCCGTGCTGCCGACGCTCGATCCCGGCTACGACGTCGCCTTTTTCGACGGCCACACGCCGGCGCCGGCGCTGCATAAGGCGTTGCGCGGGCTCTTGCGCACCGGCGGCACGCTTATTACCGCCAACCTGAACCATGGCGGCACGGCCGACGCCGTGCGCAAGGCATTGTTCGACGGCAAGACCTGGCGTAGCGCGCTGCTCGATGAAGACGGCGAGACCGCGATCAGCGTCAAGCTGTGAGGCGTCGACATTGGCGGTGTGCGGCGCGCCGTGGTAGGACGGACTGTCGGCCGGAGAATTTGCACCAATGTCTGTTGAAATGATCTTGTTGCCGCTGTTCGTCGAGGTGATCCTCACTTTCGCGCTGTTGTTCTGGCTTGCTCCGTTGCGGGCGGGCGATTTCCGCTCGGGTCTGCGGGAAGAGGACATTGCGCTGCGCCAGCCGAACTGGTCGAAGCCCGCACTGCAGGTCCAGTATTCCTTCAGCAATCAGTTCGAGTTGCCTGTCCTCTTTTATGTCCTGACGATCCTTGCCTATGTCACGCACCACGCCGGCACGTTGTTCGTGGTGCTGGCCTGGGTGTTCGTGATCTTTCGCCTGTTGCAGGCTTATGTGCATGTGACGAACAATAAAGTTCGGCTGCGCGGCATGTTCTTCGGCATCTCGGCCTTGGCGCTCGCGATCATGTGGATCGTCTTCATCATCCAAATTCTCACCGGCACCTGAGGGCCGTCGCCATGCCGCTTGATTATTGTCATCCCACCGCCCCGCACAAAAAGCTCCGGCTGCCGGAATGGTACGTCTCGAGCCTGATGATGGATCGCGCCCTCGACGCGATCTGCCGGCGCGTCAAGAAACTCGACCGCAGCCATGACATCCCCTATCTCGCCGGCTACAGCCTCAACGGCAAGACGATCTACATCGACCGTCACATGCCGCAATTCTTCAAATTCCGCGGCCGCAAGATTGACACCGATCGCTTTCTCATCCTGCACGAGGAGGTCGAGAAGACGCTGATCGACCAACTCGGCCTGCATTACCTTCATGCCCATCAGATCGCCACGCGCGCCGAGGAGGCTGCGGTGCGTGCGGCCGGGATCACGTGGCGCAAATACGACCAGTTCATGCAGAAATATGTCAAACACATCGGCGACGAGCGGCTCACCAAAGTGCCGAAGGACCTCGATCTCAAACCCTATCGCGACGAGCACGACGACGATTTGCTGCGCCGCATGTTGAACAGCGCACACGCCGGAAAGGCTCCGAAAGGCATTCATGTCCACGATTTGGCCGAAGCGATACGGGAACTGCGCCGGCGCGTGCGCTGGCATGACACGCCGGGAGCGCATCGCGCCGCTGCCATCAAGGCTAAGAAGAGCGCAAAGAAAAATACCAAGAAAACCGCGAAGAAGAAAAAGTAATCGCTTGCCGTTGCCAGTGCTGCAGCGTTCGCCGAAAATCGCGAAATGACGCCGTCGGCTCGCTTATCTGGCGCCATAGAAATCCTCGCCGACATCGAAGCACGGCGGCGGCCGGCTGTGGACGTGCTCAAGGACTGGGGCCTGTCGCATCGTTTCGCCGGCTCGTCCGACCGCTCAGCGATTGCCGGGCTGGTCTATGACGCGCTGCGCCGCCGGGCGTCTTCCGGCTGGCTCATGGGGGAGACGAGCCCGCGCGCGGTGCTGCTCGGCATGCTGCATCGCGAGCGCGGGCTTGATGCCGCCGCCATCGCAGCGCTGTGCAGCGGCGAACGCTTTGCGCCGGCGCCGTTGACGGAAAGCGAGCGGGCTGCATTCGAGGCCCGTTCGCTCAGCACCGCGCCGCCGGCCGTGCACGGCGAATACCCGGATTGGCTCGATCCCTATTTCGCGCGGGCCTTTGGCGACGAGCGCGGCGCCGAGGGCGCGGCGCTGGCGAGCCGCGCCCCGCTCGATATGCGCGTTAACACGCTCGTTGCCGAGCGCGAGGAGGTGCTACCAAAACTCGCGCATCTCAACGTCGAGCCGACGCCGTGGTCCCCGCTCGGGCTGCGCATCCAGATGTCCGCCGATGCCCGAAGCCCGGCGATCCATGCCGAGCCGGCCTTTCGCAAAGGTGCCATCGAAATCCAGGACGAGGGCTCGCAGCTTGCCGCGATTTTTGCCGGCGCAAAACCCGGCGAGCAGGTGATCGATCTTGCCGCCGGTGCTGGCGGCAAGACGCTGGCGCTGGCGGCGGCGATGGAAAATCGCGGCCAGATCTATGCCACCGACATCGACAAGCGCCAGTTGGTGCCGATCCATGAACGCCTCGCGCGGGCCGGCGCGCGCAACATCCAGGTCCGCACCCCGCGCGGCGAAAGCGACGTGCTAACCGATCTTGTGGGCCGCGCCGACCTGGTGCTGATCGACGCGCCCTGCACCGGCACCGGCACCTGGCGGCGCAATCCCGACGCCAAGTGGCGTATCCGCCCGGGCGCGCTCGCCGAACGGATGAAGCAGCAGGCCGCGCTGCTCGACCGCGCCGTGGCGCTGACCAAGCCGAAGGGCCGAATCGCCTACATCACCTGCTCGGTGCTCAACGAGGAAAACGGCGACCAGGTGCGGGACTTCGTCGGGCGAAACCCGGATTTTTCCGTGGAAAAACCCACCGAACTGGCGCAGGTCCTGGGCGAGCGCGCCTATCTTTTTACCCGCGCGGCGCTTATCTCCGACGAGGGTTTGCTGATGACGCCGCGCCGGACCGAGACCGACGGGTTTTTCGTCAGCCTCTTGCGGCGCACCGGATGAACGCTTCAGCCAATGCTCGACAGATCGAGGCGACTCCCCTAGATTCGCCCATGGCATCTTCCAGCAACACGGCACCTTCCAGCAGCACGTCATCCCACGACAAGATTCTCATCGTCGATTTCGGCTCGCAGGTCACCCAGCTCATCGCCCGGCGGGTGCGCGAGGAGGGGGTCTATTGCGAGATCGCGCCGTTTCAGAAGGCTGAAACCGCGCTGCGCGAGATGAAACCGAAGGCTGTCATCCTCTCCGGTGGACCGGCCTCGGTGCTCGACAAAGATGCGCCGCTCGCCCCGATGGCGATCTACCAGGCCGGCCTGCCGGTGCTCGGCATCTGCTACGGCGAGCAGGCCATGGCGCATCAACTCGGCGGCAAGGTCGAGGCCGGCCATCACCGCGAATTCGGCCGCGCCGAGGTCGAGCTGACGATACCGTCGCCGCTCACCGACGGCGTCTGGCAGGTCGGGCAGCGCTATCCGGTCTGGATGAGCCATGGCGACCGGGTCACCAAGCCGCCGCAAGGGTTTATCGCCGTCGGCACCTCGGCCAATGCGCCGATCGCCATGATCGCCGACGACAAGCGCAAATTCTACGCGACCCAATTCCATCTCGAAGTGGTGCACACGCCGCACGGCGCCGCCATCCTGCGCAATTTCGTGCGCAACATCGCAGGCTGTGCCGGCGACTGGACCATGCGCGCCTTCAAGGACGAGGCGATCGAGAAAATCCGCCGCCAGGTCGGCAAGGGCAGGGTGATCTGCGGGCTGTCCGGCGGCGTCGATTCCGCCGTCGCCGCCGTGCTGATCCACGAAGCGATCGGCGATCAGCTCACTTGCGTGTTCGTCGACCACGGGCTGTTGCGGCTCGGCGAAGCCGAGAAGGTTTTGGCGCTGTTCCGCGGCGCCTACAACATTCCCCTGGTCCACGTGAACGCGGCCGATACGTTTCTCGACGCGCTTGCCGGCGTCGAAGACCCCGAGATCAAGCGCAAGACCATCGGCAAATTGTTCATCGACGTGTTCGAGGCGGAAGCAAAGAAAATCGGCGGCGCCGAATTCTTGGCGCAGGGCACGCTCTATCCCGACGTGATCGAGAGCGTGTCGTTCACCGGCGGCCCGTCGGTGACCATCAAGTCGCACCACAATGTCGGCGGCTTGCCCGCGCGTATGAACATGAAGCTGGTCGAGCCGCTGCGCGAATTGTTCAAGGACGAGGTCCGCGCGCTCGGCCGCGAGCTCGGCCTGCCCGACGCCTTCGTCGGCCGCCATCCGTTCCCCGGCCCCGGCCTCGCCATCCGCTGCCCGGGCGCGATCACCCGCGAAAAGCTCGACATTCTCCGCCTTGCCGACGACGTTTTCATCGAGGAAATCCGCCGCGCCGGCCTCTACGACGACATCTGGCAAGCTTTTGCGGTGCTGTTGCCGGTACGCACCGTCGGCGTCATGGGCGATTTCCGCACCTACGATTTTGTCGTCGGGCTACGCGCGGTGACCTCGACCGACGGCATGACCGCGGATTTTTATCCGTTCGATATGAAGTTCATCGGCGCGGTGGCCACCCGCATCATCAACGAGGTGAAGGGCGTCAATCGGGTGGTTTACGACGTGACGAGCAAGCCGCCGGGGACGATTGAGTGGGAATGAAGCCCCCTCACCGGGCACGTTTACAAACTGGAATGTTCTTGTTATGTTCCAGATGTGCTCGCGTGTGCGTCAAATCCCGCCGACCAACCGGAAATTCCGGTCGGGTTGTTTTTTGCGATCTTCCCCGATCCGCCGGCGGCTGCGCTCATCGCTCGTGTTGCTCGGCACTTGCGCCGCGGCTATCGACTTAGAGGTGCGTTGCATCTAACGAACAGACTTCACAGTACTTTGTACAAGTTTCGCGGTGACGAGGGTCCGGCACCGCTTCTCGTGGAGAAGGCAAAAGTAGCGGCGGCGAATGTCCTCGTGCCGCCCTTCCGCGTCGCGTTCAACCGCGCAGGAAGTTTCGCCAACAAAAAGGACGACTATCCTTTCGTTCTCACGGGAGAGGACGGTGTGGTGGGATTGTTGATGCTCTATCAGTCTCTTTGCATGGAGTTACGTCGGGCCGGGCTTCGGCCCAGAGCATCTTCGAATTTCACGCCACACGTGACGATGTTCTACGATCGACGACGCATCGATGAACAGGCGATTGAACCCATTTACTGGACTGTCGGGAAGTTCA
>JBAUYI010000188.1:0-12468 GCA_049584715.1 Xanthobacteraceae bacterium | reverse complement strand
GCGTCGAAGACGCGCGTAAACGCGCTAATGGGCGGTCGCCGAAGGCGATCCTTGACAAGATCATTGCCGCGAACAAGAACGCTGTCCAAGCGATCAAGGCCGCTTTCTCTGCGCTCTTACTGTCTCTCGACAGCAGATAACAATCGCGTCAATGACCGAAACCCTCCAGCCGGTAGACCTGCTCGCCATCGCGCTGGCATTGGCGGCGCTGATCGGCTGCATCAACTACCTGTGGGTCAAGCTGCCACCGGCGATCGGCATGCTGCTCGGCTCGCTGGTGCTCTCCCTTATCATCGTTTCGAGCGACCGGCTGTTCCATCTGCACGTCATGACCGGGCTTCGCGCCACGCTCGATTCGGCGCATTTTCCCCGCGTGTTCCTCAACGCCGTGCTGGCGCTCTTGCTGTTCGCCGGCAGCCTGCACGTCGACATTGCGGAATTGAACCGGCGCCGCGGCATGATCCTGCTCCTGGCCACCGCGAGCGTGCTGATTGCCACCACGATCTTCGGCGCCGGGATGTGGCTCGCTTTCAGTGTCATCGGCATGGCGGTGCCGCTGATCTGGTGCGTGCTGCTCGGCGCCATCCTGGCGCCGACCGACGCGGTCGTGGTCGCGACCCTGCTGCGTCAGGTCGGGCTGCCGCCGAGCCTGCGCGCGGCCATCGTCGGCGAGAGCCTGTTCAACGACGGCGCCGGCGTGGTGCTGTTCCTGCTGGCGCTCGGCGTCACCCAGGGCGAGACCTTCCATATCGGCCACGGCCAGATCCTGATCGCGATGCTGCGCGAGATCGGCGGCGGGGCAGCGCTCGGCTTCGCCGCTGGCTGGCTGGCCGCCGTGCTGATGCGGCGGATCGACGACGACGGGCTGTTGCTTCTGATCTCGCTGGCGCTGGTGTTCGGCAGCTATCGCATCGCCAACCTGCTCGAACTGTCGGGCCCGATCGCCGTGGTCTGCGCCGGGCTTTGCCTGGCGTCGCCGTCGCCGCGCTTCGGCATGACCGCGAAGACGAGGCACGTGCTGGTCGGCTTCTGGAAGCTGCTCGATCAGCTCATGAACATCATGCTGTTCCTTTTGATCGGCCTGGAAATCCTCGGCCTGGTCATCCAGCCGGCGGAATTGATCCCGCTCGCCTTCGCGGTGCCGCTCGCCGTGATCGCACGCGCCGTCAGCGTCGCGGTGCCGATGCTGTTCGCGCCCGACGCCGCCATCGACAAGGTGCGCAACGTCGCGGTGCTGACCTGGGCCGGATTGCGCGGCGGCATTTCAATCGCGCTGGCTTTGTCACTGCCGGCCTCGCCGTGGCGCGGCGACCTCCTGGTCGTGACCTACGCGGTCGTGCTGTTCACCATCGTGGTGCAGGGCCTGACCATGTCGGGTTTTTTGCAAGCTCTCTATGGCGACAAGACACCGGCCGAATTGCCGACGCCGGCCGCCGCGCCGAGCGCCGACAAATAAACGACTGCTTAAGACCGAAATAGCCGCGTGTACTGAGTCTCGTGCCGCATGCTGGCGAGATCGGCGCGCAGCGCACTCGATCCGATCTCGTCCAGCGGCATCTTGAGTGCGCCCACTGCCGTTGCCGCGACGACGGGTTCAAGCGCGGCGAGCACGCGTTGGCCGTCGGTCTGGCCGAGCGGGATGAGGCGGACGCCGGCGGAAATCCAGTTGGCGGTGAGTGCGTGCAGAAACGCCTGCAGCGCGGCTTCGCAGGCGATGCCGTGGCCGGCACAGCTCACGCCGACGGCAACGGGCAGCGCCACGGCGCCGGCCCACGCCGCATCGAGGCGCGCCAGCGCCTCGCACGGCCACGCCGCGCGCGTCGCATCGAGAAAGGCGCGGCCTTGGGTCGTCGTCTCCAAGAGGCGCTCCTTGGACGGCACCATGGCGGCGGCGAGCTCGGCGACGGCGCGCAAGCCGGCGTCGTCATTCGCTGCGACGGCGCGGTGGGCGTGGACGAAGAACACCGCATCGCAAAAGCCTGAGCCTTCGCCGATCATGACGGCGAGCCAGGCCCGCAGCGTTTCGGCGTCCTCGATGTCGCCCGACTCGACCGCCCATTCGATGCCCGACGAATAGGAAAACGCGCCGACCGGATAGGCCGGCGACAGCCATGCCATCAGCCGGTAGAGCGCGGCCGCATCGGGAAGCGACGCCTCAGACATGATCATCGCCATAGTGATGATCGTAGGCGCCGCGCTCGGGATCGAACGGCGCCTCGATCGGGCGGAGAACCGCGCCGAGACCGCGCAGCATGTCTTCGATCACATGGTCGCGCCGGATGCGCAGGCGATCGCCGACGATCTGCACGTCGACGTGACGGTTGCCGATGTGCCAAGCGAGCCGCGCCAATTCGTGGGCATTGGCGGCGGTAATTTCCATGAGCGGCTCGGCGTGCCCGGCGACGCGCACCATGGCGCCGTCGTCGAGAATAAGCCCGTCGCCGTCGCGCAACGCGATCGCGTGCGGCAGGTCGAGCAGGAAGATCGTGCCGCGCTCGCCGGTCAGCACGATGCGGCGGCGATGGCGGCCGTGAGCATCCAGCGTGACGCAATCGACGGCGTCGGCGGCGTTCCACGCGCCGGCGGTTTTGATTTCGCGCGCGCGCCGCATCGGCCTTGCGGGCCCGCGTCAGAAATTCGCGGCGCGCTTGGCTTCTTTCTGCGCCGGCTTGTTGCCCGACGGCAGTTCGTACATGCCGCTCGGCAGCGTGTCGAAGAAGGCCAGCACCTCGTCGGTCTTCACCACGTCGGCATATTTGGCGTTCATGTCGCACAGATTGATGGCGTGGCTCGCCTGCGAGCGATCGAAGCAGCCCTCCTCGGCGAGCGCGATGCGGTAATTCAAGCTGAAGCCGTCGAGCACGGTGGCACGCACGCAGCCGGACGTGGTGGTGCCGGTGACGATGAGGCTGTCGCAGCCGAGCAGCGTCAGATAGCTCGCCATGTTGGAGCCGAAAAAGCCGGACGGTTTCTGCTTGAGCACCACGATGTCTTGCGGCTCGGGCGCGATCGGGGTGACGATCTCGTTGCCGTCGAGATTAGAGACGATGGTGTGCCGGTCCTCGTTGCCGCGCGAATTCTTCCACAGCCAGGAGCCGGAATCCCAATTGTCGTCGCGGCGTACGCCGGTGGTGTAGATGACCGGAATGCCTTTCGCATGGCACTTGTCGATCAGCGCGCGGATATAGGGCAGCGCGACCCAGGCGTCCTCGCCGCAGGAATTGCGCCAGCGCTTGATCGATTCCAGGATCGGCTCCGGCCGGTCGCCGCAGAACGCCCAGTTGACGTCGATGACGATGAGTGCCGGCCGCTTGCCGAAGCCGCCGCGCGCGCCGTAGCCGGACGTGCCGAACACCGCCTTGTCGCGCTCAGTGAGGAATTTGTTCCAGATCGGTTCGGACATTTCAGCGCTCCTGCGAATACTTGATTGCAGCTTAGTCTAGCAGTTTCGTTCGACGAGATAATACTGAATCGCCGGAACCCCCTCACCCCACCCTCTCCCCTCTGGGGAGAGGGAGCCGCAAGCCGTTCGCTCGTTGCTCGCCGTCGGCGGAGGGACTCGCGAGCCGCGTGCTCCTCCCTCTCCCCAGAGGGGAGAGGGATGGGGTGAGGGGGCTCGGGCCTCACGGATTGCATCTCCACTCACAGCGTGGCCTTGAGCCCGTTGACGAAGCTCATGTCGATGATCTCGTCGTATTTGACGTCGACCTTGAGAATGCCGGCGCCCATCACCACCGACTTCGCGGTGTCCCAGGCGGCGGGGCTGATGGTGCCGTCCTGGCTCCACATGTCGTCGGCGAAGGAGCGGGCGAGCGTCGCCTTGAGGTCGTCGAGCGCCATGGTCGGGAATTGCGTCTTGGCGAGCTCGGCCGCTTCGTCGTGGTTGTCGTGGACGAATTTCAACGACTTCATCATGCCGCGGACGAAGCCGCGCACGAGCTCAGGATCTTTCTGGATGGTGTCGAGGCGCACGTTGAAGGTCGAATAGGCATAGGGACCCATCTCCTTCGGGATATTGATGAACGGCTCGCTCCACACGCCGGTGTGGACGCCCTGGGTGATGAACGGTTCGGTCGAACAGCCGATCTGCGCCTGTTTGCCCCTGACCGCGGGCAGGATCGCCGAGTTTGCGGTTTCCACCAGCGTCACGTCGCTGGTGGCGTCGAGATTCCATTTCTTCAGGAGATAGCGCGTGATCGAATTCGGCGTGCCGCCAAAGCCGCTGGTCGCAATCGTCTTGCCCTTGAAATAGCCCGGCCAATCGGTTCCTGCCGGTTCTTGTCCCTTCGCCGCGCAATAATAGACGTTGCCGCGGTCGACGCAGTTGACCACGGCGCGCAGCTCGGCGCCCTTGATCTTGGCGTAGGCGCAGTGCTCCGGCCCGCCGATGAACGCGAAGGCCGCGCCGGACAGCACTGCATTGGTATGGCCGGCGCCGGTCTCGATGGTGACGATCTTGACGGCAACGTCCTCGAACAGGTTTTTCGCCATGCCGATATAGAGCGGCAGGTAGCCGGTGCCGTGGACCGGCTCGGCGATCAGCACTTCCTTGGTGTCGGCGCGCCCGATCATCGGGCGGGCGATGACGGCCGTGCCGGCCGCTGCCGTGGCGCCCAGAAGTTTTCGTCGGCTGATGCTGCGTGGTGTCATGACGACCTCATCTGTTGGCCCGGTTGTTGCGACCTATTGCCTGATGCCTTTGCGCAGGATGCGCTCGAGCCAGGAGACCGCGGCATACATGATCACGGCCAAGGTCGAGAGCACCAGCACGGCGACCCAGACCAGCGCGATATCGTAGGTGTTGCCGGCGTAAAGAATTTGCCGGCCGAGGCCGTGCTGCGAGGCGATGAATTCGCCGACGATGGCGCCGGTCAGCGCCAGCCCGATATTCACGCGCAGCACCGAGATGATCCAGGGCAGGCAGAACGGCACCACCAGCTTGCGGAATACCTGGAAGCGGCTGGCGCCGAGCGAATAGAACAGCTTTTCCTGATCCGGATCGACCGCTTTGACGCCCGCATAAGTCGTCAGCGTCGACACGATCAGCGTGAGCGCAGTGGCGATCGCGACCTTGGAGGCAAGCCCCAGCCCGAACACCAGGATCACCAGCGGCGCCAAGGCGAGCTTCGGCAGCGCCTCGAAGCAGATGATGTAAGGCTGCACGATGGCGGCATAGTTGCGCGACCACCAGAACGACAGGCCGAGCAGCGAGCCGCAGGTCGTGCCGATCAAAAATCCGAAAATCGTCGAGCGGAAGGTGAAACCGATATCGGTCCAGGCGCCGCCCGCGGTGAAGAATTTGATCAAGGTGGCGAAGATCTCGCTGGGCTTCGACCAGAAGAAGCCGTCGATCCAGCCGCGGTCGGCCGCCGCCTGCCACAGCGCGATCAGCCCGATCAGGATGCCGACCTGGGCCGCAAGGATGGCGACGAACGGCCAATCCTTCTGCGCCGGCAGGCGGCGCACCGAGCGCAGCGGTCGCGCGTCCGGCACCGGCGGTGCGCGCACTAGACCGACGCCGGTGTCCTGGACCGCCATGTCAGGCCGCCTCGCCGAGAGATGAATCGTGGCCGGCCATCAAGAGCGCCAGGCAGCGCTGCTTGATGGCCATGAATTCGGGCGTCAGCGTCGCGCCCCGCTCGCGCGGCCGTGCGATCGGCACCGGCATGGATTCGGTGATGCGGCCCGGCCGCGTCGCCATGACGTGAACCTCGTCGGAGAGATAGATCGCCTCCTCGATGTCGTGAGTGACGAACACCACCGTCTTGCCGAAATCGGCCCACAGCCCGAGCAGCCATTCCTGCATTTGCAATTTGGTCTGCGCGTCGAGCGCGCCGAATGGCTCGTCGAGCAAAATGACGTCGGTGTCGAACAACAGCGTGCGCAACAACGCGGCGCGCTGGCGCATGCCGCCGGACAGTGCGTTCGGATAAAGATATTCGAAGCCGGAAAGCCCGTAGCGCTGCAGCAGCGGCAGCGCCCGCTCGCGCGCCTGGCGCAACGGCACGCCTTGGATCTCCATGCCGAGGATGACGTTGTCGAGCACGGTGCGCCACGGCAACAGCAGATCCTTCTGGAGCATGTAGCCGACCCTGCCGATGGTTGCGGTGGCGTCGGCGCCGTCGATCAGCACGCGGCCAGAGGTCGGTTCGAGAAGGCCGGCGACGATGTTGAAGATCGTGCTCTTGCCGCAGCCCGAAGGGCCGATCAGGCTGACGAAACGGCCCGGCGAAATCGAAAGCGTCACCGGCGCCAGCGCCTGGAATGCGCCGTTCGGCGTCGGAAAGGTCATGCCGACCTGGTCGAGGCGAAGCTTCACAGACATCACGCTTCCCTGCCCACGGCGATGATACAGCAATAAGCGTGCCACCAGATAGCTTGCGCTTGGAGAGAATACTGAATCGCCGGAACCCCCTCACCCCATCCCTCTCCCCTCTGGGGAGAAGGAGTCGCTAGCCGCTCGCGCGTTGCGCTTCCGCTTCGCCAGTCGAGCGGCTAACGCGACTCGCAAGCCGGCAACTCCTCCCTCTCACCAGAGGGGAGAGGGGTGGGGTGAGGGGGCTCGGACCTCTCGGCTGCATCTCTTCGCTGTAGAGGGGTGGGGTGAGGGGGTTCGGGCCTCACGGAACATCTCTTTTTAACGATGCAGCAACGCGGCCTCGAATGCGCTCGCAATCGCTTGCTTGCTCTTGCCCGCCTTTATGGCGTCGCCGATCACGATGGTCGTCTGTCCGGGGCGCGTCAGCCGCTTGACGCGGCCGGCGGTGGCGCGTCGTGCCCGGTAATAGAACCAGTCGCGCAGTCTCGCGTTTGACAAAAGCCAGGCGATGCCGGGCCAGCGCGCGGCGCCGCTGTCGAGCGCCCAGGTGGCGAAGGGGCCGAGGCCGAAGCGATAGGCGGCGCCAGTCGCGATCACGATACGGTCGAACGGCGTCAGCACGCTTGGATCGGCAGTCACATCCGTTGCCAAACGCAAGATGACGCCCTTCATCTTGCAGGCCGCCGTCATGTCGTCGATGTAGCGGGCAAAACTTGCTTCGTTCGCGTCGACCTCCTGGAACAACGGCGCCTTGCCGGCATAGCGAAAGCTGCCGCCGGCGCGTTTGGTCTTTTCGAATACGGTCACCTTGTTGTCGTCGGCGACCAGGGACGCATAGGTGAGGCCGGCCGGCCCGGCGCCGATCACGGCAATGCGTTCGCCGCGCGGCGGCTTTGCATCGGCGAACAACGTCTCGCGGCCGGCGGCGCCGTTGACCACACAGCCGATGCGCGCGCCGCCGCGCATTTCGTTGATGCAGGTGTTGCAGGCGAGACAGCGGCGGATCGGCTCGCCGCGCGCGACCTTGTCGACCCATTGCGGATCGGCGATCAAAGTGCGGCCGAGCGCGATGAAATCGGTCTTGCCGCTGGCGACGGCGGATTCCGCCAGCGCTGGGTCGCCGAGCCGGCCGACGGCGATCACCGGCACGCTGACTTGTTTCTTCACCGCGGCGGCGAAATCGAGAAAAGGGCCATCGGGCATCGTCATCGGCGGCAGCACGACTTGGGCCGACGGCAGCGAGCGGTAATGCCCCGCGGTGACGTGCAGCGCATCGGCGCCGGCCTGCGCCGCCCAGCGCGCGATCTGCCGTCCCTCGCTGAACGGCAAGCCGCCGGGAAAGAAGTCTTCGACCGAAAGCCGGTAGATCACGCCCAAGCTCGGGACGGCCGCTTTCACCGCGCGCAGAACTTCGAGACCAAAGCGGGCGCGATTTTCCAGGCTGCCGCCGTATTCGTCGTTGCGCCGATTCTCGAACGGCGCGTGGAATTGGGAAATCAGATAACCGTGCGCGGCGTGGACCTCGACGCAATCGAAGCCGGCTTGTTCAGCGCGCCGCGCCGCAGCGACGTGAGCGGCGATCGTTTGCGCGATGCGCGCCTTGGTCATCGCTTCCGGGATGATAGTTTCGAACGTGGTCTCGTAGACCGGATGCGGAATGGCCGACGGCGCGATCGGTGTCTCGCCGCAAATGTCGATGCGGGTATGGCCGCCGCCGTGGCCGAGCTGGATCGAGGCCTTGGCGCCGCCGCGGTGAATCTCGCCGACGAGCCGCGTCAGGCCTGGAATGAAACGGTCATCGTAGATGCCGACCTCGTGGCGGCGATGCCGGCCGCATTTTTCCGGTGACGCCATCTCGACGGTGATGAGGCCGACCCCGCCGTTTACCCGCGCCATGTAGTAGGCAACCGAATCGTCGGTGACAAAACCCTCCGCATCCGCCGTGCGCGTGGTCATCGGCGGCATGACGATGCGGTTTTTGATTTCGACCGGCCCGATGCGGGCCGGGGTGAGCAGGATGTTCATGAACTCGTCATTCCGGGGCCGAGCGCAGCGAGGAACCCGGAATCCATAATCACCGCCGTAAAAGTTAATCCACTCACCTGCAAAAAACCTCACTCACTGTGGTTATGGATTCCGGGTTCGCGCTACGCGCGCCCCGGAATGACGGAATCACAACGTCGGTATCTCGCCGCCGTCGAGATCGACGGTTGCGCCGTGCATCCAGGTGGCGCGCGAGGAGACCAGGAAGGTGATCATATCGGCGACGTCCTCGACCTTGCCGAAGCGGGTGATGCCAAAACCTTTGCACATTTCCTCGCGGGCTTTTTGCTCGGGCCAACCGGTGCGCTCCATTTCGGCCTTGATGCGCCGCCACAGCCGGTCGGTCTCGACCATGCTCGGATGGATGCAGTTGACTTGCACGCCGTCATGTTTGCCGCGGTCGGCCATGCATTTGGAGAAGGCGGCGACCGCGGCGTTGACCGAACTGCCGATGGTGAACTCTTCGGTCGGCTTGCGCCCGCCGGTGCCGCCGATGGCGACGATCGAGCCGCGCCGTTCCTTGAGCAGCGGCCAGGCGGCGCGCGTCAGCCGCACATGGGCGAAGAATTTCAGCGCGTAGCCGTCTTCCCAATCGGCGTCGGTGAGATCGAGGAAATCGCCGCGTTTGGTGGCGCCGGCATTGTTGACAAGAATGTCGAGGCCACCGAGCTCGCGCTTGACCTGCTCGATCAGTTTTGCCGGCGCGTCCGTGCCGCGCAGATCGATTGCCGCGACGGCGGCGCGGCGGCCAAGCTTGCGGATGGCGGCGGCGACCTCGTCGAGCGCTTTCTCGTCGCGGCCGGTCAGCATCACGTCGCAGCCTTCGGCCGCCAGCGCCAGCGCGACGCCGCGACCGATGCCGCGGCTCGATCCGGTCACCAGCGCGATCTTGCCCTTCAATCCCAGGTCCATCGCAATCCTCCCTGTTGGCCGACTGTTGTAGCCGGATTTCGCTCGCGCTCAATCCGGGTTACGGTTGCGCCGGGCAGGGGACGTTCGCGAATGACCATCAATGGCAAGGCCTATATCGCCGGGGCTTATGAGCATCCGACCCGGCATGCGCCGGACAAGACGGTGGCGCAACTTCACGCCGAGGTGGCGCTCGGTGCGCTGAAGGATGCAGGGTTGAGCCGCGACGACGTCGACGGCTATTTCTGCGCCGGCGATGCGCCGGGTCCCGGGCCGGCCACCATGGCCGAGTACATGAATCTCAAACTCCGCCACGTCGATTCCACCGAGCTCGGCGGCACGTCCTATGTGGCGCTCGCCGCGCATGCCGCCGAAGCCATCGCGCTCGGCAAATGCGACGTCGCGCTGGTCACGCTGGCCGGCCGGCCGCGCAGCGAAGGCCAGGCGACCGGCACCACGCCGCGGTTGCGCGATCCGAACCAGCCGGAAGCGCCGTGGGAATTTCCGTATGGGCTGACCACCGCCAACGGCTACGCCATGTGCGCCATGCGCCACATGCATCAATACGGCACCACCAGCGAACAGCTCGCCTGGATCAAGGTCGCGGCCTCGCATCACGCGAGCCACAATCCGAACGCCATGCTGCCCGACGTCATCACCGTCGAGGACGTGGTCAATTCGCCGGTGATCGCCGATCCGCTGCACCGGCTCGATTGCTGCGTCATCAGCGACGGCGGCGGCGCACTGATCATCGTCAAGCCGGAGATCGCCAAGAAACTAAAACGCCCGCCGGTAAAGATCATCGGCGCCGGCGAGACAGTGAAACATCTCTCCGGCGGCACCTTCGATCTCACCACGTCGGGCGCGGCGCGCACCGGGCCGATCGCGTTTGCCGAAGCCGGCATCACGCCGGCCGACATCAAATATGCCTCGATCTACGACAGCTCCACCATCACGGTGCTCATCCAGATCGAGGATTTGGGTTTTTGTGCAAAAGGCGCCGGCGGCAAATTCGTTTCCGACGGCAATCTGATTTCCGGCACCGGCACATTGCCGTTCAACACCGACGGCGGCGGCTTGTGCAACAATCATCCGGCCAATCGTGGCGGCATGACCAAGGTGATCGAGGCGGTGCGGCAATTGCGCGGCGAGGCGCACCCCAAGGTGCAGGTGAAGAACTGCGATCTCGCTCTGGCGCAGGGCACCGGCATGCAGCTCGGCACGCGCCATTGCAGCGCCACGCTGATCATGGAACGGGAGTGAGTCATGGCCGAAGCGCGAAAAATTCCATCACCCCTCGTCAGCGTCGAGAACGAGGCGTTCTGGAAAGCAGCGAAGGAAGGCCGCTTCACCGTTCCGACCTGCGGCGCCTGCGGCAAGGCGCATTGGTATCCGCGCGCCATCTGTCCGTTCTGCGCCAGTGAAAAGATCGAATGGCGCGCGGCGTCCGGCAAAGGCACGATCTATACCTACAGCGTCATGCGCCGTGCCAAGGAGCCTTATGCGATTGCTTACGTGACGCTCGCCGAGGGCCCGACCATGATGACCAATATCGTCGACTGTGATTTCGACGCGCTGCGCGTTGGCCAGCCGGTTAACGTCGTGTTCAAGGACACCGAAAACGGCCCGCCAGTGCCGATGTTCAAGCCGGCGTAACGACAGGTAGCGAATTTCCCCCGGCACACGGAATGTGATATAACGATTTTCTTCTTGAAGGGCACGAGCCTGCCCTATGGCACATGACGCGTTCATTTCCCATTCCCACCAGGACAAGGCGGTCGGGGACGCTACCTGCACGATGTTGGAGAACTCGGGTATCCGCTGCTGGATAGCGCCGCGCGACGTTCCGCCGGGTTCGCAATGGGCCGGCGCCATCATCCACGCCATCGACCAGTGCCAGGTGATGGTGCTGATCTTTTCCTCGCAGGCGAATATCTCCAATCAGATTCATCGCGAGGTGGAGCGCGCCGTCAGCAAAGGCATTCCGATCTATCCACTGCGCATCGAGGACGTCGTTCCGAGCGACTCGATGGAATATTTTTTGGGTTCCATCCACTGGCTCGACGCGTTGACGCCGCCGCTGGAGAGCCATCTGCACCGGCTTGCGGACGCCGTTAAATCCTACCTTAACGTCGCGCATGACGGCGACGATGCACAGTCTCGATCTGCTGCGTTGCAGCGCCCCCCAATCGGCCCGGTAACGGGACCGAAAATATCGGTAGCAGCGGCGCTGCATTGGGTGCGGCCGGCCCTGATATGTCTGCTGATTGCTGTGGCCGCCGGCGCGGCGTTTTCTTACTTCGGACGCCGGCAGCCGGTAACGCCGGCGACCGTCGTTGCAAGCGTGCCGGCGCCCGCCAATCCGTCCGCTGTCCTGCCGAGTGCGGCGCAACCGCCGGCGCGCCTCGTTCCACAGGGACGGCGGTTTACTTTCAACGAAGCCGCGGTCCGCGCGCAGGCCGCAAAACAGGACATGCCATTGCCGCGCTCGATTGTCGTGATCGCGCCGAGCGCCAAGGTGCCGGCCGATTTTGCGGCCTTCGCCGGCGCCTGGGGCAGCGAAGAGGCCACTTTCGGACGAGCCTTCATCCTCATCGTCGAGGACGTGGAACAAGACGGGGCCGTGACGGGGATTCTTGCATCGGGGCCTCCCACCGCGAGCACGGTCAGCAAGGTGCAGGCGAGCTTCTCGAAATTCTCGGGTGTCATCACCGACGAGGGCCTCAAGTTCACATTGGGGGACTCGAACTTCATGTTAAAGTACGTGCAAGGCGATCGGATTTTGGGCCGTATCCAGGGCGCCGTAGGCGCGATACCATTTGGAAATGCCATCGTCTTGAAGCCGATCGAATGATTAGTCGCGGTGTCGGCAGACTTGCCCGCCGAGCCGCGGATACGGTTTCAATGCGCGATTGTTGCGGCTACATTACCGGCGCAACGCAGGAGCCGGTGATGCGGTTTGGACTTTTCGGCAGCGCGACGGCCCGCCATGGCGGGCCGGATGTCGATTCCGGGCAGGGCTACAAGCAGTTCGTCGAATACAATGTCGAGGCCGAGGCGCTCGGCTATCATTCGACCTTTCTGGTCGAGCATCACTTCACCGGCTTCGGCCAGGTTTCCGCCAGCCTCTCGCTGCTCACCTGGGTGGCGGCGCAGACCAAGACCTTGCGGCTCGGCACCGCGGTGCTGGTGCTGCC